>SKRY01000107.1 GCA_007118235.1 Candidatus Hydrogenedentota bacterium
TCGAAACCGGCCGGGCGGGACCGCTTCATCTTGCGGCGGGATATGGGCATGAAAAAGCGGTTGCGTTTCTGTTGGAGTAAGGCGCGGACATCGAGGCGTTGACCGAAGAATCCCACACGCCGCTGCATTACGCCGTGTACAGCGGGCGGAGCGGTATCGTTGAGCTGCTGCTCGAAGCGGGCGCTCCACGGGATGTTGCTGATTCTCTGGAGAGGACGGCTCTAGATTGGGTGCGCGCGGAACGAGGCCTGCATCACCTTCTGCCACTCTTCCCGGAATACGCCGTGGCTGCGGGCGAAGAGAGCGATGAAGCCGATTTGCCCTACTTGCACCAAATGGCGCGTGACGGACAGTTGGACCAAGTGCAAGAATGGGTCCAGGCCGAACCCGATGATATCGACCGGACAGATGTTCATGGGCGCACCCCGTTGCATATGGCGGCGCTCATGGGGCGTGTCGAAATTGCCGCCTATCTGATTGCCGCGGGCGCAGACCCCAATAGCATAGACGAGGATTGGCGCACCCCATTACATGAAGCGGTGGCGGGCGGCCATACGGAGATCGTGGAGGCGCTCTTGGCGGCCCGGACTCAACCGAACGCTCGCGACAGCCTTGGGCAATCGGCCATGCATTTGGCGGCGGAAAGAGGCTCGGTATCCTTGTTGAGAATGCTTGGCAGCGCGGCCGGCGCATTCGAGGCGCGCGATCGTAATTATGTCCGGCCTATTCATTTGGCGGCCAAGAACGGACACATGGACGCTGTGGAGTATCTTCTTGGGCTTGGCGCTTCCGTCGACGTGCGGGACGCCCATGGGCGTTCCCCCCTGTATTGGGCGGTTCTCCAGGGGCATGAAGGGATCGGACGCCGGTTGCTTGACGTAGAACCAGTCATTGAGGGTGATAACAACAACACCACGCCGTTGCATCTTGCCGCGGCGTACAACTTCACCAGCATCGCCGAGTTGCTCTTGGAACACGGCGCGGATATCCAAGCCGCGAATCGAGGGGGGCATACGCCAGTGGATTATGCGTTATCCCTCGGCCGATCGGGCATGGCGGAGTTTCTTGAAGAACATGCTGGACTAGGCATACCCACCGTGCACCGCTTGATACGCGACGGGGATCTCCAAAGCGTCCAGCGTCATCTTCGACGATATCCTCGCGACCTTGAGATCACCGATAACCGTGGACGAACCCCCCTTCACGTGGCCGCCGAGGAAGGGGCCGCCGACATAGCCGCCCTTCTCCTTGAGCTGGGAGCCGATCCGGATAGCACGGATGAGAATCTGGCCAGACCTCTCCACAAAGCCGCCGAGCGGAACCACGTGGAGGTGGCGGCGCACTTGGTGCACGCGGAGGCGCAGGTGAACCGCCGGGACGGCGACGGACAATCCGCGTTGCACTTGGCTGCCGCCAAGGGGGCGGTAGAGGCCGTGGAGTTCCTTATTGGGGAAGGCGGTGTGGTGGACATTCGCGATGTGACACTGTCCCGGCCGCTTCATCTTGCCGCGCTAAATGGGCATGTGGAAGTGGTTGAGAGGCTCCTTGACGCGGGCGCGCCGGTGGGCGTAACCAACGAAGCTGGCCGTTCGCCCTTGCATCTAGCGGTTTTGGAAGGTCACGAACGGGTTGTCCAACGGGTGCTAGCGCATGGCGTGGACCTCGATGGCGACAACAACGGCGAAACGCCGCTCCACCTGGCGGTTTCCGTGGGCCAGGAATCCGTGATTCAGATGCTGCTGGACCATGGGGCGGATCTTCAAGCGCCGGCAAGAAGCGGCGAGACGCCGTGGGATTACGCAGTGTCTGGGGAGAAGCGCTCAATACTTGAGCTTTTCGCCAACCATGATCCCGATCTTCAAGCAGAGTACGAGACGATCGCTATGCTTTCCGGGGGCGCGGCAGACCCCGAGGAGGGCGGCGCGGATGACGACCAACCCGCCGACCGGTTCCGCGAGGCTATCGCCGAGGCAAACGTGGATGTGCTGCGCGAGGTGCTGGCGGATCATCCTGTCTTTGCCCGCTGGACGAATTCGAGCGGCATGACAGCGCTTCATTATGCTGTAATCTTCGACTTGACGGACGTAGTCGAGATGTTGCTGGATGAGTATGAGGTTGATCCGAATGTGGCGAATGCGCGGGGGGAAACCCCACTGCATTATGCGGCCTCTCTGGATCGTGAGCACATCGCCGCGATGCTCGTGGAGCGGGGAGCCAATCGGCATCGGTCCGATGACAGCGGCCGGTATCCGCGCCAAATGGCCAATTCGTCTGAGACCGCCGATTTGCTTGGTGCATCTTCCTTCCCAGGGTTGGGCCGTTCCCAGCCGGTTTCCCGGGCATTCGGGGCCCAACCGTTTCCCTGGCTTGAGGATATGATCGAGCGGGAATCCGTACCGGATGTGGAGTTCCTCCTCGGGCGCTACATGGATCAGTATGTGGAAGGCGACGAAAACGGCGATACGCCATTGCATTGGGCGGCGCGCGATGGTCAGATGTGGCTAGTGGACCTCACCATCGAGGCGGGGATATCCGTCAATACCCGTAACCACGAGGGCGCCCGTCCGATACACTTGGCCGCCGCGAATGGTCACTTGGATGTGGTCAAACGCCTGGTGGAGGAAGGAAGCGGGGTAACCACCGATCGGAATTGGAGAACTCCGCTGCATATGGCCGCCGCGCTTGGCGATCCGGAGATGGTCGCGTATTTGCTAGACAAGGGCGCGCCGATCGACGCCATGAGCCGGCAACGCCGTACTCCCTTGGATTACGCCTTGGAATTGGGCCGCCGCGAGGCGGCTGAGCTTCTGATTGAGCGCGGCGCCACGGCCAACATATACGATGTGGAGACGGCGGCGGATTAACGCCGCGTTTGGATTGAGCGCGATGGAGCCGGAATGCGCACCTACCGTGGCAACGTCACGCTTTCCGTGTGTTCTCTTGTTCCCAGACATACGGTGACTCATGGCCAGAACCGGATTGGAGCCGCGGCTGAGGTCCGGACAACCCCGAAGAGGGAGGCAATTCCCATGCGTTCTCACTGCACACCGCTCACTGTTCCGCGAAAGGCGCTGACAACGGACCAGATCATGCTGATCTTCGTTCTGGATGTAGTGCGGAGCGTATTGGATTCCGTCGCGCGGCAGAAGGGGTTCTAGGCGGCGTTCCGCCGATCTGTTCCCCGGAGTCGCCATATGCGTTAGTGGACCGAGGTCTGTAGCCGTGGAAATCATCGATCCGTATCAAACGATAGCAAGCATCCGCTCGATGCCCGGCTTGCCCGCGGTGCTGACCCAAGTCATGGAGGCGGTGCAAGATCCAGAGGCCTCCGCCCTGGATCTCAGCCAGTTCATCGCCAGCGACCAGTCCCTAGCCGCCGCCATACTGCGGGTAGTGAACTCCGCCTACTATGGTTTCTATCGCGAGATAAGTAGCGTAACCACCGCCATCGTTATCCTTGGGTTTCTAGAGGTGCGCAATCTCGTCGTTGCCGTAACGGCCTACAATACCTTGAGTTCGAATCGGACCCCCCAAGGGTTATGGCGGCATTCCCTGGAGACGGCCATCGGGGCTCAACGGACGGCCCGCCTCATGAGTGCGCCTCCCCCGGCCGGTCCGTTCGTAGCGGGCCTGTTACACGACGTGGGCAAGGTGGTTCTGCAAAACCTTTACCCAAAGACCTATCGGCGCGCCATTCAACAATCCCAACAGCGGGCGGAAGCCCTGTGCGGCGCGGAGCGGGATGTGTTTCAGCTTGACCATGCCGAGGCGGGAGCGATACTGGCCGAGCATTGGAATCTTCCCGAGGCCGTTGTTGAGGCTATCCGGCGCCACCATGAACCCAGCCATGCGTCCAAGGCCGTGAAGCTGACCAATCTCACCGCCTATGCCGACTACCTGGCCTACGAAGCGGGAGGGGGGGATCCCTCCAATGGCGTGGCGCCTTCTTTCCCCATGGAGGCCGCACGCAAGCTGGATCTGTCGGACCGTCAGCTTGTCCAGCTCAAGCAGGACATGATCGAAGCCGGAGAGAAGATTGATGAACTCTTGGGGGCCATCCACGGCGGCTGAAGACTAAGGACTATCGCTCAGCGAGGAGGGCGTATAGGCGACGCCTGAGGGGAGGCAGCGAGGGCATGACGGTGCCGGCGTCTGAGAAATAATGTTCCTCTAGCCAGCGAATCACATCATCAAGCACCTGCTGGCGCCACCGTTCGACTGGACGGCACACCTCGTCGCGGAGGAATTGGATGTCGCGTAGAAGACATCGCCGCGCCTCGCCATCAAGCGGAGCGAACTCCGCCTCTTGCACCAGCTTTTCCATGAGCGACAAGACATCCCCGGCGTCCCTCTCCGCGCCGACGGGATCGGGAGGGAACCAGAGGTCTAGCTCCAGCCGGTTTTCCACGAGATCAATGCCCGCCGCTGTTATCCGGGCGGCGGAAAACAAGGGGGGATCATAGCTGGTCAGGAGTTCCACGAATCCCCGGTCACTAAGATAGTGGATATTGGGGATAAGTTCGTCCCGCCCAAAGCCCTTTTCGTTGATGAACTCTTCTGGACTAAGCATTTCCAGGGGGTTATCGAAGTAATTCTCGTAGAGAAGGAGCAAGAGGCGGCGCCGAACGCTCTTGGGGTGCCGATTTGTCATGTCCTTAATTATAGCAACGCCTCGGCGTCCCAGCAACGGACCGATGTTTCGGGCCTTCTGCGTGGGGGGTAGAGTGCCGGTGCCGGCTCGCCCGATTTGATGAGCGTTTGGGACATGGGTACACTGGCGTGGCCGGGAGCGCCGGGCCGGGAACTCCCGATTGTGGAACGCAACATGGATAAAGTATGTGGGAGATTGAATACGTTTGCCCATGGAAATGGAGGGAGCAATGAGCAGAATCAGCCGAAAAGGTGGCCTGAATCGCCGCCAGTTTATCAAGGGCTCCATCGGAGCGGGCGCGGCTGGCATGGCGCTGGCGGCCCCGGCTTCAGCGCACGCTCAAAGGACGGATGGTGAAGTCCCGAACCCCCCGAACATCCTCTTTGCGTTTGCCGATGACTGGGGGCTTCACGCCAGCATCCACGGAACACGGGGGCTACACACACCAGTCTTTGACCGCATCGCAAGCAACGGAGTCCGTTTCGAGCGCGCCTTCTTGAACGCCCCGAGCTGCACGCCCGCGCGCGGAACGGTTTTGACCGGACAGCACATGTGGCGGCTGGGGCCGGGCGCCAACCTTCACTCCACACTGCCCGCCGAATTGCCGGTCTATCCCCATTTGCTGGAGGAACGGGCCGGTTATTTCACGGGGTACACGCGCAAGGGCTGGGGGCCGGGCGACTACGAGGTTGGAGGCCGCGATCGGCCCCCAACGGGAACCTTGTTCTCTGACTTCGAGAGTTTTCTGAGCGAACGTCCCGAGGGCGCGCCGTTCTGTTTCTGGTTCGGGAGCCAGGATCCCCACCGGGGCTATTCGGACGCTCTGCGGGAAGAGAAAGGCATTGACCCGGACGAGGTGGAAGTCCCGCCCTATTTCCCGGATGCGCCCGAGGTGCGGCGTGATATCGCGAACTACTACGCCGAGGTTCAACGGTTCGACCGCGAAACGGGCGAAATGCTGGACACACTGGAGGAGATCGGCGAACTCGACAACACGCTCGTGGTGATGACCAGCGACCACGGGTGGCCCTTCCCGCGCAGCAAATCGAACCTCTATGACGCGGGCACACAAGTCCCCTTGGCGATCTGGTGGCCGGGTCACATTGAGGGGGGGCGGGTGATCACCGACCTCGTGACATTGACCGATCTGGCGCCCACGTTTCTGGATGCGGCCGCGTTGTCCGTCTTGCCCGAGATGACGGGCCGTAGCATGCTTCCGGCGTTAACCTCGGAGCGCGAGGGCCGGGTGGGGTTTTACCGCTCCTTCGTTCTGCTGGCCAAGGAGCGGCACCATGGCTTGTGCCGTCCCGAGGGCAAGGGATATCCGTCCCGGGCGATCCGCACGGAGGACTTCCTGTATATCCGGAATTACGAGCCGGATCGCTGGCCGGTGGGCGCTCCGTACATCAGTTCGAGCCAGGATATCTTCAGTGATACGGACGACGGCCCCACCAAGCAATTTATGATCGAGCACGCCAACGACCCCGATGTGAAGCCGTTGTTTCTCAAGAGTTTTGGGAAACGGCCCGCCGAGGAGTTGTACGCACTGCGTGACGATCCGTATCAGATGAACAATGTGGCGGAGCAACCTGAATACCAAACCGTTCGCGCCCATCTTGCCGCCACTTTGCAAGGCGAACTCACGGCCATGGAGGATCCCCGCATGCGGGGCGAGGGCGAGAAGTTTGACGAGTACCCCTACTATGTCGGTTATGGTATGGAAGAGGTCGAACCGCCAGAATCCGTGCGGGAGGCCTTGGGGCTATAGACGGGCAACGTTCTGGGCCTCCGAAGGAAGGATCTGGCGTTCCTTCGGAGGCCCTTTGCTAGCGAAATGATTCTATTGAGCGCTTGCCGCCGTGGTCTCCGCCGCCAGGTGCTTCAGGCTGTTTTCGATGATCCAGTGGGCGTGGGTGTCGCCGAGTGTTTCGGGGTGAGGCGACACCAGAATGAACCGGCCCGCCCCATAATCGCCGGCGACGATGGCGGGCATGTCCACCATTACTTCACTATCATCGTTCACCGCGGAGCGAAAATAGGCAAGGACTTCGTAGCCATCGGCCTCGAGATCGGGTGCGCCGCCTTCGCCGTCAAGGAAGATGGGACCGTTGTTGTAGCGGACATTGACGATTCCGGAGTCCGGGTTATCGAGTAGCTCCCGCCCCGAGGCGGTGATCTCGATGTCCACGTAGCCGCTTCCCAGCGCCCAAGGCAAATGGTGTTCATAAGGCAGCATGGCGAGATACGCGTCCCGGCGGCTGCTCGCCAAATAGGCGCCGGCGCAGATGCCGAGATACGAACCACCGCCTTCCACAAAGCCGAGCACTGCTTTGCGGCCTTCCTCTTCCAATTGTTCGCCTTGCGTTGTGCCGCTTCCCCCAGCAAACACGGCGATATCAAACGAATCCAGCGCGCCCTCGCGAATGTCCTCGGCGCTAACAACCTCATGCGCCGCATTCGGCATTGAAGCGACAAGCTCGCTCATCGCATCAATGCCGCTGCTGCTCGCGCCGCTGAAGATCGCCACGCGGAGCCCGGAAGGCCTCGCGACGACTTCCCGAAGAAAACTCCGGCCCTGGCCATGTAGGAATTCGACATCGAAGTCCTCCGAGTAGAGCCACTTCTCGGTCACTACCATGGAGCCGCCAAGCCCTTCGTGGTAGTATCCCCGGGCCTGTTGAGACGCCGTGCTGCTCCCCACACCGTCAAGAGACACGATATGGGCGGCCATGGATTCCACGATGGCCATGTACCGTTCAGTGGCGGCGGGCGTATAAAAGAGCGATGTAAAGGTCCTGTTCGTCGTGGCGTGAAGATCAAATCCCCACCACGCGTTGGTCACATTCCGCTCCATATAGTCCTTGAGATTGCGGATCTCCACGGGCGAATCCGAATCCCATTGCCTGTTCAAATCGTATCCTTGGGAACATAGCCGGTGGATGCCTCGGTATATGCCATCGGGGTTGGCGTGAGGCAAGAAATGGAATCGGTAGTCCTCGTCGAACGCACGCGTCTCGTCCCGAAAGACCTCCAGCACATACGCTATCATGCCTTCCATCTGATAGGACCCTGTTGTCTCTCCGGGGTGTTGCCTGGTCAGCGCCACGATGTCGCGTTTCTCATCATCGGGAACGTCCGGATCCGAGATTCGCATCGCGTACATATCCCTGCCTTCGTGACTCTGGCCTATCAGCTCGACAGTCACATATTCGCAGTCCTGATGTCGCGTTACTTGTTCAACGGTGTTCTGGTAGGGAAATGGGAAGTAGTTCGCGATGTAAACGGTATCGGATTGGAATTCTTGTGAGAATCCATCTCCGATGGCCTCATCCATTCGTTGGTAGTCCAATTCCTCCAGCGGGGTTTCGGAGTAAAGCAATCTGTAGTCCGAGGGCATGCGGCTGTCCCCAAGGTTTGTGAATTCAAAAGAAACCGTTTCTCCTTCCACCCCTCGAAGCCTGAAATGCATATACCCAAGAGGACCGTAGTTCTGTTCGTCTTCCAAGGTCAGGGTGAAATGCGTCTCCGTTCTTGAATGCACGGATACTCCCCCGCCGGAATCAAAATCCGTGTCAAACTGGATGGAGCCAATGTCGTCCCCCGCCGCCGGAACAATCGTGAGAACAGCCAACAGGCATCCCAAGAGCATATTGGCGCTCAAGGGTCCGGAAAGTCGTGTTATGATGTAGGTCATGGCCTTGCTTCCCTTCGTATGTGCACCGCGCTGGCGCGCGGCCAAACCAAATCCGCGCCCCGCTCGGGCGAGTTGCGCTATCTCTACATGCACCGATTCATGGATTTCTTGGATAAGTAGCCAATCCCCGGGGGAATATCCAGCGAAGGAAAGCACCGCAGCGGAGAGCGTGAGTGGGGGACGGGGCAACCCCCTACTCAATTGCCCCACACATGGCGCGAGACCGGGAAGAGGCATTGCCCCCTCTACTACCCCGGCTCTTCCGCTGGCCCATAGGCAAGCACCCGGCCATCCAGAGTCGTTAGGAACAGATGTCCGGCGGCGGTAATGAGACCGTCGAAGACCGGCGGCGCGTCAAGCGGATATTCGGCTAGCGTCTCGCCGGTCTCGGCGTCCACGGCGTGAAACAGCGCGCCCGCTTCGCCACGGAACGCGCGTTCCTGCTCCGCCAGCTTGGCCTGGGTTTCGGGGTCGTCGAAGGTCTCGTAGGCAGCCGGTTCGTCCACGAGATCGGGCGGGCCGGCAATAAACAGCACGTCTCCGGCCAGGCACATCGCCCGCACCAGCATGGGGACCTCTTGACTCCATGAGGAGGGTTGCTTGAACCGCACCGCATCCCCTCCGTTTGGTCCCGCCGCAATCTCAAAGCCGGCCTCCCTTGGCCCGCTGCCGTGGTTCCCAGCGCCCGACCCATCGCGAAACGTTCCCTCTTCAAAGGTCATGTGGAGGACGTGTTCCTCGCGCATCTCATCACTCAATGCCGCCTCGGGGTCCGCTAACGCGGCGATTTCTTCTTCACTCAGCGCGCGATGGAAGAGCATGACATCGTCCAATACCCCTTCGAACGGCGTCAGCGGCTCGTCGCGCAATTGATTGGCGTCGTCGTAGCCGATTTTCATGGGGACCGATGGTTCCCCATCGATCAGCGGTACATCCGTGGTCTCGCCCGTGGGACGGCCATCCACGTAGACGGTCATGCGGCCGTCCCCGTCGAGCACGCCAGCGACATGCGTCCACTCCGCGCCAATGGATTCCCCGGAAACCGCGGCACGGGTGGTTCCATCCATGCGCAGAAGCATTTCGGGTTTGCCGCCGGTGATAATCAGCGCATAGCCATACACATTGGCGCCGCGGACCAGAATCGCGCCGTCCGGCTTGCTGGTCTTGACCCAGGCGGCGATGGACAAGGGTTTGTGTGCCGGATTGAGGCTGGGGCTATTGTCAAAATAGATGGCGGCTACCGCCGCGTTGCTCTTGGGTTCGCCAAACAGATGATTCTCCAGCACGGAGGACCACCGCCAGTATCCGGGTTTGCGGCCGTAGCCAAACACCTTGGACGCGTTGTGCGCAAGGATGCGGCCGGCCGGATTCGCGTTGCCGGTTTGGAAACTGCCCACGCCGCTGCGGAACTGGTCGGCGTACACCCAATACGTGCGGTGGAACCACGAATCCTCGGTGAAGCCATACGGGGCAAACAAATGAGGATGGCCGCTGGCGCCTGGCCCCAGCTCCAGCCGCTCGCCCACCAAATTCATGACCTGCGAGCCCATATACAGGCGCTCGCCGTCACTCGACAGGATGTCGGGCAGGGCGACGGCCATGCTCAAGCCTTGGACGTGAATTTGAAGGTTTTCGCCGGTCTCGGGATCGCGGTTGTCGAAGGTCTTCTCGCTCAACACTTCTCCGGTCGCCGCATCGAGCCGCAGGAAGCGCAGGCCTCCATCGACAAACATCGAGCGTCCTGCTACCAACGAGACCGCGCCGTCCTGCACGAGAACCGCCCCATGGACGGGCCAAGACGACTCGACTTGATCATGCGCCACCATGCGCCGATCGGCGGGCGCGGCGAGATAGCGCCAGGCAAGGGCGCCGTCGCGGGCGCGCAAGCAGTAGACATAGCCATCGGCCGAACCAAAGAACAGCCGGCCTTTGTCGTAGGTGGGCGGCGAATCGATGCGTCCTCCGGCCGTGAAGCTCCACCGCCGTTCCCCCGAGGCGGCGTCCATCGCGTGTATCGTGTGGCGATCCTTCTCGGCGGCGAAAAGCCAGCCGTTAGCCACAATCGGAGGCGTCAGACGCTCGCCGAGTTTGACGCTCCACGCTGGGCGCTGATTCACGGACGGGGCCGAGGTTGCGGCGCCGCTGCGGGCGGCATCCCCGCGATAGGTTGGCCAATCCGCCGCATTCTCCCCTTGCTCGTCTTCGGATATTGCCTCGTACGCCGGGCCGCGTTCCAGACGCTGGCCTTTCTCTATTTCGGGCGCCTGGCGCGAGGCCGAGGGCGGGGCCAGGGCGATGAATCCCTTGAGCAACGCTTCGGAGTAACACGCGCAGGGATGCGGTGTCGCGTAGAGCATGCCGTTGGCGGGCATGACTCCATACAGACAGGCGCCGCGAACCCAGTGATGGATGGTCCACTCGCCCGTCTCCATGTCGATAAACTCGACGCCGGTTCGCGACGGAAGGATGTAGTTCTCCGTGGCTTTCGCGCGGTAACACCGTTGATGGAACCAGTAGGTGTCCACTCCCGGCGGATACTGTGCTTCCATGTCGCCGGTGCGAAGGTTGTGGGCGGCGTAGTAGCCTTCGCGGCCGCCCCGGGCTGTCTCGCCCGCCCACACCTTGCCGCGAGCGGCGAACAGATCCTGGGGCGAATTGTAGCCGCTGTAGGGATGCCCGGCCGTCCACAGCTCTTCGCCGGTGGCGGCGTCAAAGGCGCGCATCGTGTCCTCGCCCTGATCTTCTCGGCCCCA
>SKRY01000062.1 GCA_007118235.1 Candidatus Hydrogenedentota bacterium
ATGGAGGCCCCGAAATCGAGCACGACGCGTTCATATTGGCCTGCCTCGTACGTCCGGTTCAGAAGCCGGGCCTCTCGGGGGACTTGTTCCTCCTCCCGGCGTTCTGGCCGGTCCACCAAGTGCGGCACAAGATCGCCTTCGCCGTCCACGATACGAATATCCCGCAAATCCGGCGCGGCGGCATCGGCCAATTCCGGCGTTACCTGGAGACGCGCGAACGGGGGATCCGTTTCCTCGGCCATCTCGATTGCCCACCGCCAGCTCCAGCCAGCCTCGTCAAACGCCTCTCCGGCGGCGGCGTTCAACGCCAGGGCAAGGCAGCTACTCAGGAGGATTGGCTGAATTCTCTTCATCGCTCTTCTCCGCGGCCAGCGCCATGATGCGGCCGCTATAACGTTGATACAGGTATCCCGCCAAGAGCAGGAGCAGTCCGATGCCGATGAACGAGACAATGCGGTAAACCTCGTCCAGCGCCTGCATGTCCACGATGACCGTCTTGGCGACCGCGCCTCCAAAGAGAATGAATCCCAGGATCCGCCGGAACTGTACGCGCTGAAACAGCCCGAACCAGACCAGCACGGCGCCATGCAGCGCCCAGAGGGCGGACACCATGCCCTCGCCCATCTCCCGCGACAACAGGGTTGTGGCGTCCGCCCAGCGCAGGCATTCCAAGGTCAGCAGGATAGCAATGGCCGCATTCGCGGCTGTTTCTGTTGTGTTTCGGGTCGTTTCGGTCGAGTTTCGCGTAAGCAGTAGCGCCCAATACAGCGATACCGGAAACGCCGCGCGGCTCCAAAACGTGAGGGTTCCCCCAAACCAAGCCGCATCACCCGCATAATGCGCTATTCCGAGCAAGAACACCAAGGCGCCCACGGCGAAGGCGGCCCAGGCCAGGGGCGCGAGCCGATTCATCCGGAAGCGTTGCAGGGCGGCGGCTGTTATCAGGGGGATGACGCTCCAAAGGAGGGTAAGCGTGTTCTCCCGGTACACGGGATTGAGTCTGAGGTCCGTGTAATGGTGTTCCCAGAACGAGACCGCTTCAAGCGTGAGCACCAAACAGCCCGCCGCATAGGCCGCGATGCCCGCGATTTCGCGTGGGCGCCATATCTGGGGATGGTGCGCCTCGGAAAAGCGGTGAAACAGCCACGCCGCGGCGGCTGCCGCCGCGATCACCAGCGCCCACGAGGCGAAGGGCGGATTAGCAATAGGTGTGAACGGGGCGTGGTGCAGCGGCAATCGGTTAATCAGGGCGGCCACGGCCAGCGCCAGCGTCACGAGGGCGGCGCCTTGGCACAGCCCGTTCCGGTAGCGCAGGCCGAGATACGCCAGCACAACGCTTTGAGCCGCCCACGCGATAGGGATGCCGTAGACCCGGAATTGCAAGGGGATCGCGAGCGTGATCAACACGAGCGTGATGGCGAGCATGCTTTGAGCGGCGGTAAGGTCGCCGGGAATTCGCCTTCGGTACACGTGAGTCACCCCAAAGACCAACACCGCTTGCCCCAGCACAACAAAACCAAGGAGCCGGCTATAGTCATCATAGACGTGGGTAAGAATAAGGTAGTAACTCAAGAGCCATACGGCGCTGTTCACGCCGATCAGCACGATCCCTTCCACATGTTGCGGCATTCGCCGCACGAGGCTGTGCGTAATCGGCAGAAGAAGGAACAACAGATAGAATAGCGTGGTGAACAGCAACGCGGGGATCATCTGCCCGCTATCGAAGTAGGCCGCATACCACAGCCCGTAGAGGATCACCGTGCCACAGAAGGCCACGCCATCAACGAGACGCCAGCGCCGGAAATAGGCCACGCCGACGGTGACTAGATTCAGCACAATGATATAGGTGAAGAGGGCGTAGGGCCGGTTCTCGTCCCCGCCAAAGAGCAACGGACTGAGATAACCGCCGATGAGACCGAGGATGGCGATGGCCATGGCGTTATGGCCCACCGCGAGCACAACGGAGGCGGCGGTGACGCACACAGCCAGGGCCATCGCGGCCGGGGGACCTATGAAACCGTACACGCCGAAGGCGAAGAAGATGCAGATATAGAAGATGGCGAGGCCGCCGCCCGTGAGGGTCTGAAACAGCACCTGATAGGACTGGCGCCGCATATACTCGCCCGCCCCAAGCGCCGCCGCCCCCGCCAAACACCCGATGGCGAGCCGGCCGAGTTCGCCGATAAGGTGGTGGTCATACGCGAATCGCAGCAAGAACGCCAGCCCGATAAGGAACATGACCATGCCCACGCGGGCCATCCACCGCGTCCCCAGCAGCATTTCGAGCGATAATCCCGAGCGCGCCTCGTCATAAGACGCGGACGCCGATATTGGGGACAGTCTTGACCCCGCCTCCCCCGAGGCCGCAGGGCCGGATGCTGTCCGCGGCGGAGGTAGAGGCGCGCCTTGAGTTTGGGCCTTCGCGGATTCAACCCGCCGCGGAGCTGGCGGCATCCCGCCGGGCTTCGCCGATTCAACTTCCCGCGCGGCCCTGTCCCCGCGAGAGCCGGAGGCCGAAACGCCGTGCAATTGGGCGCGAAGCGCGTCAAGCTCCACCCGCAGGTTCTGCACCTTGACGAGGGCAACGATTCCGCAGATGGCCCCCGCCAGAAGGATAATGGGAAGAGTCAGAAGCACCAGTACAAACAGTGGGTCCACCATCATGCCGCGCGCCTCCTTGGTCAACCCCGTGTGTCCATTACCGGGGAACGTGTCGCTGCATGGTATCATAAGGCCCATGCTCCACGAACCATTAATGGGCAAGAACTCCGTTAAGGTTCCTCATAATATCCTAGAGTCGGCGGAATGAGACGGTTTGTTCACGTGTTACGGTTTCGCGTAACGGTGAGTTCCGCGAAACCCGAATGCAGTTGGATGATAAGGAGGCGCGCAAATGAATATTGGCCGGAGGCAATTCCTTCGTATGTCAGCGGCGGCCATGGCGGTGTC
>SKRY01000211.1 GCA_007118235.1 Candidatus Hydrogenedentota bacterium
AGATTCATTGGACGCGTCTCCAAAAGGCCAGTCAGCTATCCGCAAAACACCGGTCCCGCTCCCCCCCAAGGGAGCGGGACCGGCTGATTGGCCTTCTATAGCTATGGGGCGTTACAGAGGAAAACCACCTCGTTTGCTGCGAACGGTTTAGCCCAAACCGCCCATGCCGCCGATGACCTTGTACGCTTCCACGCCTACCCGATTGGGGTATTGGTTCGCGTCCAGCCATTGTATGGGATAACGGTCGTTGAACCGCACGAACTCCACGTGACCGTCCATATACAGGACGTTGCTGCCACTCGGCATGTGGTTGAAGCTAAGGGGGTTGGCGCGCTTGGCCGTGCCCCGGCCACCGGTTTCCGCCGCCGTGGCGAACGCGTCCCACATGACCGCGATGCTGCTCTGCGCCTCGGCGCCGGCCGCGGGATTATTGATGTCGGTAATGAAGAACCGCTCAATACCATCGCGCAACCGCGGATAGGAGTTGGGCAGCGCCGAACCGTCGTCGTCCAGGTAGAACTGGCTGTAGTTCACGTGCCGGCCGCCGCCGCCGCTGCGGATCTGTTGGGCGGGCAAGTCTTCCATGCCTTTCCGCTGGAAGAACTCGACATTCCCAAACCCGGAATGCCCCGCGCAGGTCTCCGCGGTCCCGGATCCCGTATTGCTGCTCCCTTCCACTTGGTGCACCCAATCGTGCCAGCAATCGGCGACATCCACAACCTGCGAAATGGTTCTGGTCGCGAAACCCATGTAAACATACGAAACAGGATGAGACAAGAACGCATCCGTGACCCGGCGGCATGCCGCGTTTTCCGCGATGCCTTGTCGCTGCTGGTATTGGATCATCTCCCTCAACTGGGCGCCGAGGTCATCCTCCAACCCCCAGTCATCCGATCCAGCGCGGGCATCCGAGGGACACACCTTGATGGCGACGTCCGTCCAATAATCCGGGTACATCGCCGCGCCGCGGAATC
This sequence comes from Candidatus Hydrogenedentota bacterium, assembly GCA_007118235.1. Taxonomy (GTDB): domain Bacteria; phylum Hydrogenedentota; class Hydrogenedentia; order Hydrogenedentales; family SLHB01; genus SKRY01. The sequence goes on from SKRY01000211.1 coordinate 975, forward strand.
CCATGGGCTCGGAGGCATGATGCAGGAACGACTGCTGCCCCGGAGGGAAGTACTCGCCCCGGGATTCGTTCGCATACATCGCGAAGATCTGGCCAAACTGGCGCAGATTGTTGGCGCAACTCGCGCGCCGGGCCGCTTCCCGCGCCCGCGCCAAGGCGGGCAGAAGGATGGCGGCCAAAATGCCAATGATCGCAATGACCACCAGCAACTCGATGAGCGTAAAGCCTTTGTTTCCGTTTCTCATTTGCGCTGACTCCCGTAATGCTGTTTGCCGGGGCTGTCCCGGCCCTAGTTGTTATTGCGCCATTTTCGCATGGCGCCACATATCCCCAAGGTCAACTTGCTTGGCTAAGCTGTTATCTCTGTGTATACCTCTCACATCCCATATAGAAGACCAATGCGATAAAAGGCATGCCTAACCAAGAACTCCGCTAACCTAAACTCAATGTACCACAAATTGCATGGGGAGGTCAATTAGTTCTGCGCAATAGACGCTTTATGTAGCAACTTTATCGTTTTGGTAGACATTTTCTGCAAACGCATTTGGGGATGCTCTCGCGCGCGAGTAGGGGACTGGACTGGCTCAAGAGGGGAAGCTGGCTTAAGGGACGCTGGGCCACGTTGTCGAGGAAGGTGGTTGTAGAGAAGTCTATGCCTCGGAGACCGAGACGCGAAGCTCCCCGGACACTGCGAAGGATAGTGGTAGGCGCGCCGCAGAAGGGGCGAAAGAACTCAAACCAGTTCCCATTGCCCCTTGGCGTCAACTCCGCGGCACGGCGTCCTCGTAGGCTTCGCCTTCATGAAGATGAATGTTGCGGTGAGCCCGGGCCGCCAGAGAGGCCTCGTGCGTTACAAGAACCATGGTGAGGTCTTCTTCGGTGTTGAGTTTCCAGAGGAGTTCAATAATCCCTTCGCCTGTGCGTTCGTCAAGGTTGCCGGTGGGTTCATCGGCCAACACCACGGAGGGCCGGTTGAACAATGCCCGGCCGATGGCCACGCGCTGTTGCTCGCCGCCGCTGAGTTGGCCCGGTTTGTGTTCCATCCGGTCGGATAACCCCACGAGGTCAAGGAGATACTCCGCCCGTTCCCGGCACTCCTTCCGGGTATATCCTTGGGCCAGCGCGGGCATCATCAGGTTCTCCATGGCGGTGAACTCCGGCAGCAGGTGGTAGAACTGAAAGACGAAACCGATTTCCTTGCCGCGGATGGTGTTGATCGCCTGCCGTCCCAAACTGCTGAGCGCCTTGTCGCGGAACAGCACCTCGCCGCTGGTGGGGCGATCGAGCGTGCCGATGATGTGCAGCAGGGTGCTCTTGCCCACGCCCGAGGGTCCCACGATGGTCACGATCTCCTTGTCGTGAACCTCAAGAGTGATCCCCCGGAGGATGTGCAGCTCGCGTTCGCCATCCACGAAACTCTTGCACACGTTGCGGCATTCGATGATCTTATTCATAGCGCAAGGCGTCCACGGGGTCGAGCCGGGCGGCGCTCCACGCCGGATAAAGAGTGGAGAGGAAGGTCAGCGCCACGGCGGCAATGGTGATCCAAGCGATGTCGCCCCAGACAATGGACACGGGGATCCGGTCAAAGTAGTAGATCTGGCTGCTGAAGATATCCACCCCCATGATGTAAGCGACAACCTCGGCGATGGGGTTGAGGTTGTGTGCGATGAGAATGCCCGCGCCCAGGCCCACGAGCGTGCCGCTCACCCCGATCAGAAGGCCTTCGATGATGAAGAGTTTGAGCACGCCTCGGCTGCTCAAGCCGATGGTCCGCAGGATGCCAATGTCGCGCCGCTTCTCCATAACCACCATGATGAGGGTGCTCGTTATGTTGAAGGCGGCCACGAGGATGATGAACACGAGGATGATGAACATCACCACCTTCTCCTGCTGGAGGGCCTCGAAGAACGCGCGCTGGCCCTCGTACCAGGTGGTGGTGGCGTAGCCAAGTTGCTGTTCGATGCGCTGCCCG
>SKRY01000260.1 GCA_007118235.1 Candidatus Hydrogenedentota bacterium
ACGGTGAACTGGTCGCCGCACAGCGGGTTGTAGGCCTCGATGGTGTGATCCGCATCCTCCATTTCGCGGAAGTTGCGGGGCTTCTTGTTGTGTTCGAGGATGACTTGCTCGTAAAGCGCGCGGTTTCCCCCGGTCCCAGTCATTAGGCGAACACCTCCCGCGCTTTCCGAAGGGCCTCGGCGAGCGCATCGAACTCCTCTTTGAGATTGTAGAAGGCGAACGACGCCCGCGAAGTAGCCGCCAGGCCAAAGCGTTTCATGGTGGGCTGGGCGCAATGATGGCCCGCGCGAATGGCCACGCCTTCTTCATCGAGCAATTGGCCGATGTCGTGGGGATGGATGTCGTCGAGATGGAACGAGATGACGCCCGCCTTGTCCCGCGCCGTCCCCACGAAGCGGATGCCTTCCATGCCGGACAAGGCTTCCACGCCATAGGAGAGCAATTCCTGTTCATAGGCTTGAATCCGATCCATGCCCACGGTCTGGAGGTAGTCCACCGCCGCGCCGAGGCCCGCCGCGCCCGCGATATTGGGCGTGCCAGCCTCGAATTTGTAGGGAAGCTTGTTATAGATGGTCTTCTCAAAAGAGACGGAAAGGATCATGTCGCCGCCGCATTGGTAGGGCGGCATGGCCTCCAGCAGATGTTCCTTACCGTAAAGAATGCCTATGCCCGTGGGTCCGAACATCTTGTGGCCGGAAAAGGCGTAGAAATCGCAGTCGAGTTCTTGCACATCAATTCGCATGTGGGGCGCGGCCTGGGCGCCATCAACGAGCACGGGGACGCCCGCCGCATGCGCCTTGCGGATGATCTCGCGAACGGGATTCACCGTGCCCAACGCATTCGAGACATGAGTCACGGCGACGATCTTCGTGCGATCGCTCAGCAACTGGTCAAAGGCGGCCATGTCGAGTTCGCCCTCATCGCTGATGGGGACCACGCGCAACGTGGCGCCTTTCTCCTCGCATAGGACCTGCCACGGCACGATGTTGGAGTGATGTTCCATGTGGGTAATGAGCACCTCGTCGCCCGGCCCCACGTTGGAACGCCCATAGCTGTTGGCGGCGAGATTGATGCTTTCCGTCGTTCCGCGCGTATAGATGATCTCGCTCACGCTATTGGCGTTGATGAAGCGCCGCACCTTCTCCCGCGCGCCCTCGAAGACTTCCGTGGCCCGTTCGCTCAGGTAGTGGATGCCCCGATGGACGTTCGAGTTCTGGCTCTCGTAATACCGGCTCACCGCATCAATGACGCATTGCGGCTTCTGGGTGGTCGCGGCGTTATCGAGATACACCAAGGGCTTTCCCTTCCGTTGCGTGTGGAGGATGGGAAAGCCCTCGCGGACACGCCCCACGTCAAGGGGCGTGTCCGTATGTGTGATGCTATCTTCGTGAGTGAGGGTCATGAAGCACCCTTATTCCTTTTCTGGCAAGCTGGTGTGCTTTTCGGGACTATACCGGTCGAAGACCCAACGGTCCAGCCGGTGACGCAGCGGTTCAATATCGATTTGATCAACCACCTCGCTCGCGAAACCGTACGTGAGCATACCCCGCGCCATGGCCTCGGTCATGCCCCGCGTGCGGAAGTAGAAGATTACCCGCTCGTGGGGTCCGCCCGTGGTCGAGCCGTGCGTGCACTTCACATCGTCCGCGAAGATCTCGAGCTGGGGCTTGGTGTCGATGGTGGCGTTCTCGGACAGAAGCATGTTGCTGTTGAGCTGATTGGAGTCCGTCTTTTGCGAATCCGGGCGCACCATGACATGGCCCGTGAACACACCCCGGCTCCGTCCGTCCAACACGCCCTTATAGCCGATCCAGCTCGTGCAATGCGCCTTGGCGTGGTCGATGCTCGTGTAATTGTCAACCAATTGCTCGTTGTCCGTCAAGTACAACCCATTGAGCTGACAGTCCGCGCCCTCGCCTTGGAGTTCCACGGACAGGTCGTGCCGCACAATACGCCCGCTCAGGGTGATGTTGTGCGAACGAAAGACGCTTTCCGGTTCCTGATAAACGCGAATGCCCGCCATGTGGAACGCTTCGGAGGCTTCCTCGGTGACCTTGTAGTGATGCACCGCAGCGCCTTCGCCCAACACCATCTCCGTAACCGCGTTGTTCAGGTATGGGACGCTGGCGCCCGCCGCCGGGAAATGACTCTCGGCGACGCGCAGCTCACTGTTAGTCCCGGCCACCACCAGCACCCGGCCAAACGCGGCCAGGGGCTCCCCGCCAGGCGCGCTGAGATGGATGAGGTGAACCGGCTGGTCCAGTTTCACGCCGTCTGCGATGTGAACAAGCGCGCCGTCCTGTAGGAACGCGCTGTTCAAGGCCGTGAACATGTTGGGCCGGGCGGTGACATATTTGTCCAAGTGCGCCCGCAACAAGCCCTCGTGCTGAGAGTCCGCTTGCCGGAAGGGGATCACCGTGACACCCTTGGGCAACCCGCCGGTCTTGGAAAGCTCCGGCGCGAAGTAGCCGTTCACGAACACCAGTTCGGCCGCCGCCTCTTCGGGGAAGCGCCGTTGCTCCAGAGCCGGCTCGCCGGCCGGAACGCGCTCCAGGGCCTTGGCCACGGTAAAGGGGGTGCGAAGGATGGGCTTGATACTGGTGAATCGCCAATCCTCCTCTTTATAATGCGGAAATTCGCATTCGCGCACCCGGGCGGCGCCGTCCGCGCGAACCTCTTGAAACCAACGGGGCAATTGGACGCCGTCCCGTTGATCCAACTCCGCTACAAAACGGTCCTTGGCGCTCTTGGATCCCGTTTGTTCTTCAGTTAACACATTCGTTTCCGTCATTATCCGTCCATACTCCCCGGGGGATCGCCGAAGCGTTCCCGCCGTTTAACGCGCCGCCAGGGTTCAGGCCGTGGCCGCTTCCGCCTTGAGCCAATCGTAGCCCTTGTCCTCGAGTTCCAACGCCAGTTCCTTGCCGCCGGTGCGCACCAAC
>SKRY01000295.1 GCA_007118235.1 Candidatus Hydrogenedentota bacterium
GGCGTCTTCCGCGAGTTGGACGACCTGCTCAACACCATCAACGACTTTATCGAGGCCCACAACCACAACCCAAAAACCTTCATCTGGACCGCTTCCGTTCAACGAATCCTCGAAAAAGTGCAGCGCGCCCGAGATTCCCTCAATAAGGAACAAACAGCGTGACTCACTACACTAGAGAATGTTGTCAGGGCAGCGACTTGCAGAAGTGCCCTTTTAGCGGAGAAATCTTGCTGAGAATCGCTGGATAGCGCTTGGAATACTAAGCATTATGGCTCATTTTGATGAGAAAGTGGGCTTCTTATTCACTTCTGTAAGTCGCTCAGGGAGGATCTCCGGCTCGAAATGTGGTACAATTATGTATTGAGCAGGTCTGTTCAGTGTACATATGCGTGCAACGGAGAAGTCTTTCGAGCGGAAGAGAGAAGGAGTCATTTTCCCAGAAATAAAGGGAAATCCCCGCTGAATCCAGCCAGTGGAGATCAATGGCATACTTAATGCATATGTCTATATGAACTGTGTTTATGGATCTCACGAAGCCGAAGGCGCAACCACGACAGAGAGGGCTGCCATGTCCATGATCGACGCAATAATCGAGAAAGCCCAAGAACACCCGCAACGCATTCTACTGCCGGAAGCCGAGGATGATCGAATGCTTCAGGCGGCCGCCGAACTGGAAAGACGGGCGATAGCGCGCGTGACGTTACTCGGTGACCGCCGGCGTATTCATGAGCGTCAAAAGGAGTTGGGCATTGAGCATGATGCGCATATCGTGGAGCCGCAGCGTACTGGGTGGACCGATTCCTTCGCCGGGCACTTCTTGGAGATGCGCCGACACAAGGGCATGACGCTTGCCGAAGCCCAGAAGCTGATGCGGGAACCCATCCATCACGCGATGATGATGTTGCATCACGACATGGGCGATGGTCTTGTTGCGGGGGCATGCCACAGCACGGGCGATACCTTGCGGCCCGCGCTTCAGATCCTCAAGACAGCCCCCGGAGCGAAGCTGGTTTCCAGCTTCTTTTTCATGACATGGCCCGATCGCACCCTCTTGTTCGCGGATTGCGCGCTTGTGGAGGATCCCGATTCCGAGCAGTTGGCGGAGATCGCTCTATCCACCGCCGCCAGCGCGAAGGCCTTTGACCTTGAGCCGCGGGTGGCGATGCTTTCCTATAGCACCAAGGGTTCGGCCGACAGTCCGTCGACCCGTAAGGTGGCCGAGGCCGTCCGTATTGCCAATAGCCGGGTGGATGAGCGTTTTGGAAAAGGCCATGATGTGGCGATCGACGGCGAGCTTCAGGCGGATGCGGCGCTGGTTCAGCAAGTAGCCAAGAAGAAGTGTCCGGGTAGCGCCGTGGCGGGGAGAGCGCGGGCCCTCATCTTCCCTGACTTGAATTCCGGCAACATTGGCTACAAACTGGTGGAGCGTCTGGGCGGGGCCAAGGCGTATGGTCCCGTGCTGCAAGGGTTGCGCCTGCCGGTGAACGACCTGTCGCGGGGTTGCAGTGTGGACGACATTGTGGGCGTGGCCGCCATTACCGCGGTGCAAAGTCAGATGCGGACCCGGAAGGCGCCGGCCCATTGCGGCGCGTTGGCGATGAGTTAGTGGATGAGTCTGGACCCAAGTTAAGGATAGAGCCCCTTTCGATATGACCAATACATCAAGTGACGACACGAAGAAGGACGACAGCAGCAAACCCTCCTGTGCGCAGAGTTCCACTTGCATCTGGCCCGAGAAGCACCGGCGCGAAACGGGGCAATGGCCGCGCGCGGGAAAGACGGGGACCAAGGTCCTCGTACTTAACAGTGGTTCTTCCTCCATCAAGTTCAAGCTTTTTGATGCCGATGGAGGCCAGGAGGTGCGCGCCAACGGCATGGCCGAGCGCATCGGCTTGAAAGGCGCCACCATCCGGTATTGCTGCCGCGTGAAGGAGGGCGGCGAGTATACAACGTGTTACATGCGCACGCCCGAAAACGTCGATGTGCCGGATCACCGGATAGCGATTCAGCTAATCTGCCAGATCCTGCTTGGCGAGGAAAGCGGAGTGTTGGAGGACGCGTCCGAGCTTGCCGCCATAGGCCACCGCGTGGTTCACGGCGGCGAGCGCTTTTCGGAGGCGGTGGTCATTGATGAGGATGTCCTCGAAGGCATTCGGGACTGTGTCCGGCTGGCGCCGCTTCACAATCCCCCTGCTCTCGCTGGTATTGAAGCGGCCCAGGAACATTTCGCCGGCATTCCGCAAGTCGCGGCGTTCGATACGGCCTTTCACCAAACCATGCCGCCCAAGGCGTACCTCTATGGCATACCCCGGAAGCTGTACGACGAGTACGGCATCCGTAAGTACGGTTTCCACGGCCTCTCCCACCAGTACGTTTCCAAGAAGGCGGCCGAGTTTCTTGGTAAACCGATCGAGGACACCCGAATCATCACGTGCCACTTGGGCAACGGGTGTAGCATCACCGCGGTGCAAGGCGGGAAGTCCATCGACACAAGCATGGGGGTGACGCCCTTGGCGGGTGTCATGATGGGGACGCGCTCGGGCGATCTCGACCCGTACATTCCTCTCTTCATGATCAAGGAACTGGGGATGAGCGTCGACGGAGTTGAGCACACGCTCAATCGGGAGAGCGGCCTCATGGGCATCTGTAACCACGCCGATCTTCGTGATGTGGAAGATCTGAGCGCCCAGGGCGATTCGGCGGCCGCGCTTGCGTTGGATATGTTCGCTTACCGTGTCGCTCGATACATTGGGCAATACGCCATGGTGCTGGGCGGAGTGGATGCCGTGGTGTTCACCGCGGGTATTGGGGAAAACAACTCCGTCATGCGCGGCCGGATTCTCAAGGATGCCGGCTATCTGGGCATCGCGATTGATGAGACGCTCAATGCTCAACACGCGGTGGACATCTCGGCGGCCTCGGCTTCCGTGCGCACGTTCGTCATCCCAACCAACGAAGAGGCCGTGATTGTCGAGGAGACGCTCAGGAAAGCGCGCGACGTGAGTCCGCGCTTGCGTCAAACGGCTACCGCCTAAGCACGGTGTTTGCTGATACATTCTTGCGGCCCCGGAGTAGGTTTCCGCTCCGGGGCCGTGACGTTGGCAAGCATCCCCGTGGTTTTCCGTCACCCGGGGAATGCGCAATCGTTCGACTATCCTAGAAATGAGGGTTACACATCCACATGGCCATACCGCGTCATTCCGACCCGATCGCCTTGTTTCAGAAGTGGCTGGAGGAAGCCAAGAAAGCCGATCTCATTGAGCCTACCGCATTTACCCTTGGTACAGTGGACGCCCACGGCCGTCCGTCGGCCCGCGTGTTGTTACTGAAAAACGTGGATGAGCGCGGGTTTGTGTTTTACACCAACCTGAGAAGCCGCAAAGGGCGGGAGCTGCGGGAGAATCCCTTTGCCACACTGTGCTTCTACTGGATGCCCCTCTACAAGCAAGTTCGCGTGGAAGGGCGGGCCGAGCTGGTAAGCCCCGAGGAAGCCGACGCGTACTTCGCGTCCCGCCCGCGGGAGAGCCAGCTCGGGGCGTGGGCCTCGAAACAGTCCGAACCCTTGGAAGGCCGCTTTGAACTTGAACGGCGCGTGGCGAAGTACGCCATCCAGTTCAACATACGCAAGGTCCCCCGTCCGGAGTTCTGGTCTGGCTACCGGGTCACGCCCAACCGCATCGAGTTTTGGCAAGCCTTGCCCTTCCGGCTCCACGATCGGCTCCTGTACACACGGGAGCCGGAGGGCGGCTGGTCGATGCAGACGCTTTTCCCGTAGCGGAAGCGGCGCCGGCGCGTTCCCATCATGGTATCCGGCGTCTTCCAAGCGCAATCAAGGGCTTCGCAAGACGTCGGCGATGGCGGTGCAAAGCGGATCCATGTTGGCCTCGGTGATGCCCGCCACATTGATGCGCCCGGAACCCACGATGTAGATCGAATAGCGCTCGCGCAGGGTCTCGACCTGGCTCTTGGTCAAGCCCGAGAACGAGAACATGCCCCGCTGCTCCTTTAGGAACGAGAAGTCTTGCGGCGCGCCTTTATCGCGCAAGGTATCCACGAAGAGCGTGCGCATTTTCATGATGCGCTCGCGCATGGCCGTCACCTCTTTTTCCCATTCCGCGCGCAGTTCGGCGTCGCCCAGAATCGTGGTGACAATGGCGCCTCCATGGGCCGGGGGATTGGAGTAATTCGAGCGAATGGCCTGCTTCACATGGCTCAGGGCCTTGTCCGCCGCGTCCGCGGAGCTTCCCACGACCGTCAATGCGCCCACGCGTTCGTTGTACAGTCCGAAGTTCTTGGAAAAGGAGCTGGCGATCAAGGCGTTGGGCACGCGTTTACATAGCGCCCGCACGCCCTCGGCGTCGGCCTCCAGTCCATCGCCAAACCCTTGATACGCGAAGTCCACGAGCGGAATGGCCTTGCGATCGGCCAGGATGACGCCCACCTCGTCCCACTGCTCGGGGGTGAGGTCGGCTCCCGTGGGATTGTGGCAACAGCCATGCAGCAACACGGCGTCGCCCTGCTCCACGCTGGCCAGCGCATCCCGGATGCCATCGAAATTGAGGGCGTTGGCGGAGGCGTCGAAGTAGGGATAGGTCTGGGTTTCCAAGCCGGCCGCGTCGAACACCTTGGGATGGTTTGGCCACGTGGGATCGCTCATCCAGAGGCGGCTGCCGGGGAACTGGCGGCGCAGGAAGTCGGCCGCGACCCGCAGGGCGCCGGTGCCGCCCGGGGTGTGCGCGGTGACCGCCCGGCCCTCGGCTGTGATGTCCGAACCCGCTCCGAAGACTAGTTCCTTGACCGCCGCGGCGTAGTCCGGCGAACCGTCAATCGGGAGATAGCTCTTGCTGGTCTGCTTCTCGATGAGCCGTTGCTCCGCCTTCTTGACCGTGTCCAGCACGGGCGTGCGGCCGTTGGCGTCTTGATAGACGCCCACACTCAAATTGATCTTGTGCGGGCTGGGATCTTGGCGGAAGGCCTCGGTAAGTCCCATAATCGGGTCGGCTGGTGCTTTGTCAAGCGTTTCGAACATGGATTGTTCTCCGGTTATGCTTGCGTTTCATGGATAAGGTTCAGGATTCGATTCCCGCGGCCGGCGCGCGTTCCATGGAGGCGGTGATGAGATATCCTTCAACGGCGCGCATGAGAGGAAGGCGCGCCCCGGACGCGGAAGTCCGGGCCGCATTATGCATTTTTGGCGGAGAAGTTTCTAGTATGTGTTTTCACCTCCAATCGCCGGATAAGAACTCGTAAGAAGCGTATCGCCGCCTTCCAGGCGGCTCATGAATGCCGGCGAGACGCTGGCGGTGCGTTGCGGGGCTTCGTCCTGACTATTTTTTCCACGCGGGAATGTCTGCACTCTTCGAGGTGTATTTAGGACGTGGACTTCTAAGCCCTGCAACGATGGGATGCTGTGTGACGTGGCGGGGTTCACGAGCGGGGTGGCCCAGCCAAAACATGCGCGTTTTGTCCAGGGCGGGGCGGATTTGACCACGGCTTGACGGGCCGGTCTACGTTTGCTATACTTCGTACTTAGCTGGGAGGAATGTATTTTGCCCCGCCTTTGAAATCTGTTGAGCGCACGATTATCATAAACGTTCACGCCAGGCGCCCGTCTTGGGCCGTGTTCGCGGAGCGTGCGCTTGGCGCGAGACCTTTTTCGAGTTGCGCCGCACCGGCGTTTTCTGGCGGTCCTCTTGCTGAGCGAGTGCATCTTGTCAAGAACAATCCGCGGCGAAGGCGCGGCCTGGAGCTAGGCCCGCGCCGCGCTACTGTATGAGACAACCCAGATAGGAGCTAAACCAAACAATGACTGTTACCACGGAGCAACCCCTGGATTACAAAGTGGCGGATCTCAGTCTGGCCGATTGGGGCCGGTTGGAGATCAACATTGCCGAGAAAGAAATGCCCGGGCTTGTCGCCACGCGTGAACGTTACGCCAAGGATAAGCCGCTGAAGGGCGCCCGCATCTCGGGCTCGCTGCACATGACGATTCAGACCGCCGTGCTGATCGAGACGCTGGTGGCTCTGGGCGCGGATGTGCGCTGGGCGAGCTGCAACATCTACTCGACTCAAGACCACGCGGCCGCGGCCATCGCCAAGACGGGCGTACCGGTTTTCGCGTGGAAAGGCGAGACCCTCGAGGAGTACTGGTGGTGCATCGACCAGGCGCTCCATTTCCCCGGCGGCAAGGGGCCGAACCTGATCGTGGACGATGGCGGTGATGCCACGTTGATGATCCACCGGGGGTATGAGTTCGAGGAAGCGTACAACAAGAACGGGAAACTCCCCGAGATTAGCAAGGAGCACAAGGAAGTCGAGATCGTCGACACGCTGCTTCACCAGATCCACAAGGATTCGCCGGATCGCTGGCATAAGGTGGTGGAAGAGCTGGTTGGCCTATCCGAGGAGACGACCACGGGCGTGCACCGCCTCTACCACATGATGAAGGAAGGCAAGCTGCTCACGCGGGCCATCAACGTCAACGACTCGGTGACCAAGTCCAAGTTTGACAATCTCTACGGCTGCCGGGAATCGTTGGCCGACGGCATCAAGCGAGCCACCGATGTGATGGTCGCCGGCAAGGTCACCGTGGTGTGCGGCTATGGCGACGTGGGCAAGGGGTCGGCGCAAGCGATGCGCGGCCTCGGAGCGCGGGTCTTGATCACGGAGATTGACCCGATTTGCGCGCTGCAAGCCGCCATGGAAGGCTTTGAAGTGACCACCATGGACGCGGCCGCGCCCATTGGCGACATCTTCGTCACAGCCACCGGTTGTTTGAACGCGATCAACAAAGACCACCTCATGCAAATGAAGGACGAGGCGATTGTCTGTAACATTGGCCACTTCGACAGCGAGATCGAGATCGGGCCCCTGGAAAACGATCCCAAGGTTGAAATCGTGGAAGTGAAGCCGCAGGTCGACCTGTTCAAGTTGCCCAACGGCCGCGCGATTATCGTGCTGGCCCGCGGCCGGTTGGTGAACCTGGGCTGCGCCACGGGCCACCCCAGTTTCGTCATGTCGAACTCCTTCTCCAATCAGACGCTCGCCCAGCTTTCGCTCTGGACCGAGACCGACAAGTACGAACCTGGCAAGGTCTACACCCTGCCAAAGAAGCTCGACGAGGAAGTGGCGGAGCTTCACCTTGGCAAGCTTGGCGTCAAGCTGACCAAGCTCACCGATGAGCAGGCCAAGTACCTCGGCATCCCGAAGGAAGGCCCGTTCAAGCCGGAACACTACCGTTACTAACGCGGGATTGGACTTCGATCCAACCTGCGCGAGCAACCCCCTGGCCGCCTGGACATCCGTCCGGGCGGCCAGTTATATTGACGACGTCCGTCATGTGATAACGGCGGAATTCCAGGGGCACGCCCCGTCGGACCGCCTGCCGAGACCTAATCCTTGGGCTAGTAGCTTAGGCGGCAATCGTGTCAGTAAGGCTTGTGCTCGCGCCAAAAGGGGCCAGGAATGCGGATCAACTCACTTACTCTTCAGAACTTCCGGTGCTTCGACGAAATCGAAGTGTGTTTTCACCAAGACTTGACCGTGTTCATTGCGCCGAACGGCGGGGGGAAGTCGGCGTTACTTGACGCCACGGCTGTGGCGCTTACCCCGTTCGTGGGAAAAACAGGATCAGCTAGGGGGAAGCAGTTCCACGTTCGAGATTCCCATTCGAGGCTTGTTCCTCAAAGCTTGGAACCGGGCGCGGCGAGGGTGCCCGCGCCCTTTCAACCGATCAAATTGACGGCTACTGGCGAGATAGAAGGCGAGCCCATCGAATGGGGTCGCGAGAAACGAAGTGAGAAGGGAAACACAACCCATGGCGGGGCGCGCCTCTTGTCGGATTACGCTGCTCGGGTCTTGGATCAGTTGTCCACCGATAATGCTCCCGCAACCGTGCTTCCCCTTATTGCATACTATGGCACGGGGCGTCTCTGGAACAAGGGACCGTTGGGACGGCGGGGAAAAGGCAAGTCCAGCTTACCCCGAAATATTGGCTATGAAGGCTGCTTGAGTTCTGGCTCAAGCTACGGAGCGTTTTCGTCATGGTTTGGGACCGCCTACGTGAACATGTTGTTCGGGCGAATGCAGGCTCAGGATTCAGGAGTGCGGCTTGAGGAACAGGCGCAGCTTGAGGAGTCTCTGAATAACGTCCGGAATGTGGTGAGAAGCGTGTTAGAGCCGTACGGCGCCTGCTGGCTGGACTACCGTTCTCATACCAACGAAATCGTCATAACGGATGCAACGCGCTTGACAAGCCTGGGACTGGATCAACAAAGCGACGGTGTCCAGGCCATCATTGGTTTGGCGGGTGACATCGCGTCACGCGCGAGTCTATTGAACCCCCAATTCGGCGCCGAGGCGGCTCAACGTACGCCAGGAATTGTTCTCATTGACGAGGTTGATATGCACTTGCATCCGCGGTGGCAGCAGCAAGTACTGAACTCGCTTCGGAAAGCCTTTCCACGTGTTCAGTTCATAGTCACAACACATAGCCCTCAAGTTTTGACCACCGTTAATGCCGAAAGCATACGCATCCTAGCTCGAGATACCCAAGGACACTGGACAGCCGATTCACCTCCGGAACAAACCAAGGGTATGGAAAACGCCTACGTAATGGCGACCATAATGGGCGCCGATCCCGCACCCAATGTTGAGGAAGTTCGGATGCTTAACGATTATATCGCCCTAATCGAAGAAGGCAAGTCAGAAACTACGGAAGCGAACAGCCTTCGTGAGAAGCTGACAGAGCACTTTGGGCCCAATCACCCGTTGATGCTCGATTGCGACCGCCTCATTCGCTTTCAATCGTTTAAACGTGAACAAACCTCCACCGAGCGAGGCTGAGTCGTGCTAAAGCTAGAAAGGAGGAGAGTCGCTCCGCCAACCGCTCTTTCAAGGTACAAACATGGCCGAGACAACTGGGAGGACGTAGCCCCTGCTGACAAACAAGAGGTTAGACAACAATTGTTGGAAATGCAGGCCTATCGATGCGCGTATTGTGAAGGATCGTTGTGTCCCTCGCATCATATTGAGCATTTTGCTCCGAGGGGCCGGTTTCCGGATCTGACATTTGACTGGACGAACTTGTTCTTGTCGTGTGATTCACGCGACCATTGTGGCCACTATAAGGACCGAAGTGGCGCGCAACCGTATAGTCCGCAACACCTCATCAAACCTGATCAAGAAAACCCAGATCACTACCTCCGCTTTTATTCGAGCGGGGAGATTCATTCGCGGAAGGATCTCAGTCCGGCCAAGGAAACCAAAGCCGCCGAGACGCTCCGGGTACTGCACTTGAATTCCACGGATCTTAAGGCCAAGCGCCGAAGAACCCTGAAAATGTACAAGCAGATGTTTGAAGGCCTTGATCCGGCGGAATGGCGCGCCTACATTGAGCAGGAACTGCAAGCTGCCGCGAACACACCTTACTTCACGATAGTCCGCCACTTCCTTGAACAGCCCTCCTGATATCCTGCCGCTTTGGCCTTTTTCGCCAAGTCAAAATACTTAAAATGGGTTTATTGTGTTGATTTGCGTGATTGTTTCTCCCCTGTGACCGGGTCCAACCTTCGGAATGTGGGCTGAAAACCCCGGTCTTGTTTCCCAGCCCGAGACTCTGTATAATGTGGGGTGTTGCAGGCTCCCACACAATATATTGCGCATAGGGCAAGTGAGAACCCGCCGGGCGTCTGGGTTTGGCGCGTAACGGGCCCGGGAGCGGACGTTTCAGCGGCTATGGTTAGTGCTATCAATCGATTTGGATTGTATACTGCTGGAGCATCATGGGCTGGAGGGTCTTGCAGGAGTGTTCTTTCTTGGATTCCCTTCCGTACTTTCAGCGAGAGCCATCACACTACAGGGGAGGTCGCATGCAGACGGCATTTAATTCCAGCGTTTCGGCGCTTGATCATGGGGAGGACGCGCCGGAGGTGTTCTCCGGCAACGCTTTCGCGGCTGGTCTGCTGCCAGAGAAGGTGCGCAAGCGCGATGGCTCGGAGGCGGCGTTTGACTCCTCGCGCATCGCGGCCGCCATCCAGAAGGCGGGCGCGTCCACGGGGGAGTTTGGCGAGTCCGAGACGCATCTCTTGACGCTTCAGGTGCTCAAAGTCCTGACGCATGCCTCCGATCCCTTGCCGAATATTGAGCGCATACAGAATATTATTGAACAAGTACTTATCAGCGCCAACTACTTCCAGACGGCGCGCGCCTTCATTGTTTACCGCGAGCAGCACAAGCGGCTGCGGCAAGACAGGCAAACCCTGGTTGATGTGTCCCTAGCCGTGAATGAGTACCTGGACCGGGCGGACTGGCGCGTGTCGGCCAACGCCAACCAAGGGTATTCGCTGGGCGGATTGATCCTGAACAGCGCCGGCAAGATCATCGCGAATTACTGGCTTGACCACGTGTATCCCCCGGAAATCGGCGAGGCTCACCGCGAAGGCGCCCTTCACATCCACGACCTCGATATGTTGTCGGGCTACTGCGCGGGCTGGTCGCTGCGGACCCTGCTCGCGGAAGGCCTGAATGGCGTGCCGGGCCAAGTGGAAGCGGGGCCGCCCCGGCACATGTCCAGCGCGGTGGGCCAGATCGTGAATTTCCTGGGCACGCTGCAAAACGAGTGGGCGGGCGCCCAGGCGTTCAGCTCGTTCGACACCTATATAGCCCCGTACGTGCGCAATGACAACCTGGGCTATGCGGAAGTCCGGCAATACATTCAGGAACTCATCTACAACCTGAATGTCCCCTCGCGGTGGGGAACCCAAACGCCGTTCACCAACCTGACCTTCGATTGGGTGTGCCCCGAAGATCTGCGGGAACAGAAGCCCGTGATCGCCGGGGAGGAGATGGCCTTTACCTACGGCGAACTCCAAGAGGAGATGGACCTGATCAATCGCGCCTACATCGAAGTGATGACCGAGGGAGACGCCAAGGGGCGCGTGTTTACGTTCCCCATTCCGACCTACAACATCACCCCCGACTTCCCATGGGAAAGCGAAAACGCGGAACGGCTCTTCGCGATGACGGCGAAGTATGGCCTACCGTATTTCCAAAA
>SKRY01000293.1 GCA_007118235.1 Candidatus Hydrogenedentota bacterium
ATAAAGGGAAACGCCATGCCCGACCAAACGCTGGAAGACTGCCCAAGGCATCCGTTTCACATCGCCAGCGCGCCGGATTATTTGCCGCTGGCTCAATTACGCTGCCTTCAGTTGGAGCGATTACGGGAGATCGTGTCCCGCGCATACGCCCACGTCCCTTTGTTCCGGGAACGCTGCGAAGCGCGGGGCGTCACGCCATCCGATATCACCACGCTCAAGGACATCGAGGCGCTGCCGTTCACGGTCAAGGATGATTTGCGCGACACCTATCCCTTTGGCCTGTTCGCCAGCCCCATGGGCGAGGTGGTGCGGCTGCACGCCTCAAGCGGCACTACGGGCAAACCGATTGTAGTCGCGTATACGGAATCCGATCTCGCGGTTTGGTCCCAGGTGATGGTGCGCACGTTCGCCGCGTGCGGATTGCATCAGGGCGACATCATCCAAAACGCCTATGGCTACGGCCTGTTCACCGGCGGACTCGGCGCGCACTACGGCGCGGAAGCCTTGGGCGCCACGGTGATCCCCATCTCGGGCGGCAATACCGATCGCCAGATCATGGTCATGAGGGATTTCGGCGTCACGGCGATATGCTGTACGCCGAGTTATTTCCTATATCTTATGGAACGTGCGGTGGAACTCGGCGCCAACCTTTCGGAACAGTCCGTGCGCGCGGGTATTTTTGGCGCCGAACCCTGGACAGAGGCCATGCGGGACCGCATCCAACAGCACACCGGCATCCACGCCTACGACATCTATGGGCTGTCCGAGATTATCGGGCCGGGCGTGGCGAGCGAATGCGGCGCGCAACACGGGCTACACATCTTCGAGGATCACTTCTATCCCGAGATCATCGATCCGGACACGGGAGAAACGCTGCCCGAGGGCGCGGAGGGCGAACTGGTGCTTACCACGCTGAGCAAACAAGCCATGCCCATGATTCGTTACCGCACGCGCGACATCACATCCATCATCACCGAGGCCTGCCCCTGTGGCCGCACCATCCGGCGCATGCGCCGCATCAGTTGCCGAAGCGATGACATGTTTATCATCCGGGGGGTCAACATCTTCCCCTCGCAGGTCGAGACGGCCTTGCTTGAAGTGGAAGGCGCGCAGCCGCATTACCAGATCGAGCTAAGCCGCGCGAACGGGCTTGATCAGATGGAAGTCGCCGTTGAAGTAACCCCCGATGTGTTCAGCGACACCGTTCGGGGCATGGAGCACCTGCATCAGCGCCTGTCCGATGCGCTCGAACATGTGCTAGGGTTACGTGTCAACGTACGCTTGGTCGAGCCCCAAACCCTCAAACGCAGCGAAGGAAAGGCCCGCCGCGTCATAGACAAACGCGAGGGCTGAACTCCGGTCTTGAAGCCGATCCCAAGGGAGTGAGCCATGAAATTCAAGCAGTTGTCCCTGTTTCTAGAAAATAAACCCGCCCATCTCAAACACCCTTGCGAGGTGCTGGCCAAGGCGGGCATCAACATCTTGACGCTGTGTTTGGCGGACGCCGAGCAGTTCGGTATTCTGCGTCTCATCGTGGCGGATTGGGAGGAGGCCAAGGCCACCCTCGAAAGCGCGGGGTGCGTCGTGCGGGTGGATGAAGTCATCGCGCTCGAGGTGCTGGACAAGCCCGGCGGCTTGGCCAATGTGCTCAACGTCATTGAACAAGGCGGTCACAACCTCGAGTACATGTACGCCTTTACGTTCGGACGCGTCGGCAGGGCCGTTCTGTTCATGCGCTTCGAGGACACCGACGGCGCCATCGCCACTCTTCAGGCCGGCGACATCAACGTCGTGGACCCCGTCGAGTTTTTGCCCGGCTGAGGCGGGCGGACTGACGCGCAAGCCCGCATTCGCCGGCTGCGGCGTGCGATGGCGTCACACGTGGGCGGCTTGCTGCAATTCCCGCAGAAGCCCCCGGGCCATGGCGCTGTTCTTGCCATCCTCGCGCTCGTCATAGGCCTCGATCATGTTGCGGAGCACCCTCGAGATGATGGTCTCCGCGCTGGCGCGTTCTCCCAGCACGTGCAGCATTTGCGGGGGCAAGGAGGCGCGCAATTGCACCTTGTCCGACTTGCTGAACACCCGGCCCCGGTTGAAACAATCGAAGAGGACTTCCTCCTTGTTCACCACCGCGCGGGCAAGAAAATGGCCGGGAACATTACACCCCTGAATGTCCAGGCCCACGCGGCTTCCCACCAAGACAAATACGCACGTCAAGGTGATGGGGATCCCCTTACGTTCCTGGATGACATGCACCAGGTTGCTGTTCAAGGGGTTATGATAATCCTCGATATCGCCCTTGAACTTCTTCGTAATGAACAGGAACCGGCTGAGGCCGAGCGGATCGAGGGGACGGCCCGATATCAGAAAGGAACTCGCGAGTTCGTCCAAGAGGTCGCTCAACCGAATAGGTGGGGTCCAGTTATACTGAAACTGCGCGAGAAGGTCGAAAGCTGTCTCCAGTTTCTCGTTCTCGTCTTGAAGCATGGGCCAGGCTCGCCACGCCTCCCGCCTGGTCACAGCTTCCCTTTCGGCGGCGAGAGCCGTGCGGAGCATCGTTCGCTGACGATCCGTCAGCACGTGTTCGAGCTGTTCCAACTCGGCCTCGATGCCGGGGCCAAAGGACACAATCTGCTGAAGTACGTGCTCCCGAACCGAGGGGGAGTTGTCGTCCAGCAGTTTTAGTAGGTGTGGAAGTTGACTTTTGTCGGTCATTACTGCATGTCACTTCTGGCGAAGGCGGCTTCATGTTCCGGACAATGGCGTATGACTGTCTCCTTTCCTATTATCGGTCCTTCGGGCCAAAAAGTAAAGCCCCGGCCAATAAGGCCGAGGCGGCAGCCGCTCAGCGGACGCGTGCGTCCGCGGCGCGGGTCATCTCCTTGAAGCGCAATAAATATTCCGGAGGCGTGTCGTAGCTCACGCACCCGCA
>SKRY01000190.1 GCA_007118235.1 Candidatus Hydrogenedentota bacterium
GAGCCCATCCCCGGCCGCCATGTTCTGGTCTGTCCCCGTCCATTGAAACTGCTGCACAGCGCCCAAAGCACGTGGAACCATGTCAAGACTCAGGTATTCTCCGCTGAACTGGACGGGCTCCTGCGCCGGGACGGCCAATCCCCATGTCAACACTACGGCGGCAAACAAAACGTTAATACGAGTGATATGCATTTGCGAACTATCCATGTTTGGGCGCGCTCCCCATGGCGCGCGATTGCAGTCTACTCAGGTGAAAATCCCATGATACACAACCCGGAGCGTGCTTGGGAAGCGATGCGCCGGTTCTCGATTCAATTGGCTGTTTGAACGGGGGCATGGTATCATGGGCATGAAATCGGAGATCGCTAGACAGACCGATCCCCCATCGCCGGATGGCAAGGTGTGCGGGGTGTTGACATCCCCCGGCCCTGCGGGCCACCCCCTTCAAGGGGCGAATAGCTACGCCGCGTTTGAGAGCGCTTTGGGGCCGGCAACATGCCGGCGGTACGAAGAATGCCCCTTTGCAGGGGATGAAGCGGGATGTTGTTCCCTGGAGCAGCACGTTACCCGGCGATTAGGGCCGATACGGTGGTTGTGGGACAACAATGATTGAGAAGTCCGTCAAGAAACGCGATTTGAATGCGGATACGTCCATCCGGGACGATCTCGCCTACTGGCTCTCCAAGACGCCCGAGGAACGCATTGCCGCCGTTGAATTCCTCAGAAGGCAACATCATGGAAGTTCATCAAGACTTCAACGAGTTGCTCGCGTTATTAAACAAACACGAGGTTGAGTACTTGATTGTGGGGGCCTATGCGCTCGCCTTTCATGGAGCCCCACGATTCACGGGCGATCTGGATGTGCTTGTGGAACCGGTTCCCGGCAATGCAAGGAACCCCATGCAGGCTCTTGACGCGGTCGGCTTTGGCTCCACCGGTCTCACGGCGGCGGATTTGGAAGCTGTTGGTGAAGACCAGAGCCCTTAACGCAAGCCGAGCACATCTTGCATGTCATAGAGTCCGGGCGCGGCGCCGGCGGCGAACTGGGCGGCCCGTAGCGCGCCTTGGGCGAAGTTGTCGCGGCTGTGAGCCTTGTGCGTGAGTTCGACCCGTTCGCCTTGTCCAATGAAACTGACCGTATGCTCGCCCGCTACATCGCCGCCGCGCAGGGCGTGCATGCCGATTTCCCGCCGGGGACGCGCGCCGGGCATGCCGTGACGTCCGTGAACCACGTCTTGCCCGTAATTCAGGCCAAGGACCTCGGCGGCGCACTCCGCCAACCGCGCCGCCGTGCCGCTGGGACTGTCCTTCTTCTGGTTGTGATGGATTTCCGTGATCTCCACGTTGTAATCGAGCCCAAGGCGTTGCGCCACTTCCGCCGTCAGTTTGAACAACAGATTCACGCCCACGCTCATGTTCGGGGCGTGGACCAACGCGATGCGCCGCGACAGGTCCTTGAGCGCCTGAAGCTGTTCATCGGAAAGGCCGGTGGTCCCGACAACGGCGGGCTTACCTTGCTCCGCGGCCGCGCGCACGTTATCCACGCACGCCTCGGCCACGCTGAAATCGATCAGCGCATCGGCATTCGCCAACGCCTCGCTGGCCGAGGACGCAAGCACGGCCTCGGCGCCGCCATCGCCCAGCCGCATCACCTCGCCCGCGTGCTCAGTCAGATCAAACGCGCCACCCACGGCGAACCCTTCCGCCGCCGCCGCCATTTCCAAAATGCGCCGGCCCATCCGGCCGCGCGCTCCCGCCATGCAAATGCGAATCATTGATGCTCTTTCCCCATGTTGGATGGTTAAGTTCGAGTTCTAAGTCATTCCCACATTGATGGCGCCGTTCACTCCGAAATCCACGCCGGTATTTCGCCGTCTCCCGTTAGCTCGCCCTCGAGCAGCCATGACAGATTGAATCGCGCGACCTGCATCGCGTCGTAGCGGTGCGCCTCGTTTCCCTCGAACAGCAAGTAAATCTGGCCCTCGCTAGGCGTATCCGGCCGGCCCGCTCCCAACGACGAGTAGGCGGCGTGTTCGGCGAAGACCAGCCGTTTTATCGGCCACGTCTCGCCCCCGTCAAAGCTTGCCCACACCGTCATCCGTTCGCGCGGCCCCCCATCGGTGTCGGTGTTGCTGTAGATCAAGATATCCCGGCCTTCCACGGGGAGACGGGCGAGACCGCCTTTCATCCCGTATCCCCGGTCATAGCCGCCGCCGTCGGGAAGCGTCTCGCTCACCTCGAGATCGCCCCATGTTTGGCCGCCATCATCACTCCAGGCGATGCGGCGCAGGCTATCCTCCGGGGTGAGTTCCCGCTCCAGCTCGCTTGCGTGGTAGCCCTGATGGCTTCGCGAGTTGTAGTAGATAGTTCCGTCGCTCAATTCGGCGAGGGCCGCTTCCTCGGTGTATCCCTCCGGGAAGAAGCCGCTGACCTGCCACGTCGCTCCGCCGTCGTCGCTGTAAATGGCGCAACTATGGATGGCGTCGACGGGGTCCCTGTCCGAGGGATGCGCCTCGGCATGGGGACGGAATGTGGCGGAGACGAGCAGCCTGCCCTCATAGTGTCCATGCCTGAGGGTGATGCCGCTTTCGCTCGCGTTGCCATGCATGAAGTAGGTATTGCTGTCCGGGCCGTCATCCGCGGTTCCCCGTTGCTTCAAGCCTGTGCGTTCGAGCCATTTCATGACTTCATTGGGCTTGACGACAACATCTTCCTCCGTCCAGGTCGTCCCATGATCGCTGCTGCGCCACAGCTTATCCTCGCTGTCCCACATGCGCACCGACAGGATATCGCCGGTGGTCTCGTCCACGATCATGTTGGTATCGCGGAAACCAATCGGGACTTCCAAAATATTGCTCCAGGTCTGGCCGCCATCCTCACTGCGCCGCATGTGCCCCTCTTGGTTCCGCACCACCAAGACGGTCC
>SKRY01000318.1 GCA_007118235.1 Candidatus Hydrogenedentota bacterium
CTGGCGCGCTTCACGCTGTATCAGACCGAGAAACGCGATTACTTTGTGGGGTTGCCCATTCCCGCCGCCGGCGGAACCCTGGCGGCCTACGTTCTCTTCGTCCATTATTTTGAGATGCCCCAGCTATTTTGGGTAGCCGTTCTCGGACCGATGTCCTTGGGATTGGCCTTTCTGATGGTGAGCACCGCGCCCTATCCCAAGGACCGGATCAAGACCGTTATCCTTGCCCCGCGCTACGGATTCCGGCTGCTGCTCGTGGCTGCGGTGGCTATCGCGGTGTTCATTAGCGTCAGCGACGAGTCCCCGGCTGTGGTTCTTTTCCCGCTTATGTTCGCGTATGTCCTACTTGGTCTTTACGATGTGGGTAGGGGCTATCTCCGTCGGCGGAGCTTGCGCGCGATGGAGAGCGAGGAGGTGACGGATGCGCCCCCTGTACTTGATGAGCGCGAGGATCGTCAACCCGGGCCGGACATGGGGGATTCAACCGGCAACGGCGCCAAGGCTTCATCCGGAGACGGGGGCTTCGAGGAGCAGCGGGGTTGGCCCTCTTAACGGGACCGTGCGCGCACGCAACGCAAGGCGCTTGCGAGAAGCGCGATGGAGATGCCTGCAACAAAACAGGCTAGCCCTCCAATGTAGAGTCCCATCGCGATGTTGCCCACGCGCAAGGCGTACCCGGCCGCCACGGCCGCCAATCCGAATGCGGCGAGCAACAGACCGGTTGCCGCGAAGTCTTGGCGTTCTTCGCGAGGGTAGCGCCTGGAGAATTCGGCCAAGCTGTTCGGGATGTCCGCCGTCCCGTTCACTTTGTCCGGATTCTTGGCGAGCCACTGGAGGAATCGGCGCTTGATGCGGTAGTCGCACCAGAGCCGGAGGATACCGCGGACAATGGCGCCGAACAGGGCGAGCACGGTGACGAGCAGAACGAGCGCCACTATGAATCCCGCAATCGCTAGCATAATGAGGGGTCAACTTCCTTTCTCGTCTGTGAGGCAAGAGCCGCCTGAATGCATGCCCAGGAGGTCGATCGCGGACTTCCACCGATTCGCGCGGAAGGCGGGATTACGTTACCATCGCCCCGTGGGAGTTTCCAAATGCCGCGCCCTGGGTCACGAGGCGGCCTGGTCGTGATGCTTCGCACGTAATGAGACCACCCTGGCCGCGCGCTTGTTTCACGCGGCGAACAGTACTTGATGGCCGGGACGGGCGATGGGGAGATTTGAAACCCGCGTGGCGGATGACCGGTCCAAGTGGCGATTATGAATCCCCTACTAAAGAGTGTTTTCACTGCCGCCGCCGTGGCCTTGGTGGTGTTGGCGTGTTCCATTGCCTTGATCGCGCCTCAGCTTCGCGTATCGGTGGTGGGGCCTCCCGCTCTCGACCAGAAGCGGCATTATGCCTTTAACGGTGTCCAGCGGCTCCAGATCGAGAACAATGATGGCGCCCTTCGCGTGCGCCCGCATGAACGGGACACGGTCGAAGTGACGGCGCGCATCACGATGTATACGTATCTAACCGAAGATGAACCCATGGCGCGGGAGTATATGGACTCGCTCCTCGTATCGGAGACCGGGAACAATGCTTTGACGCTGACTAGCGAACCGGAGGCCCGGCCTGGTGAGCTGGAAGTGTTCGTCGATTATACGATCCATGTGCCCCTCGGGACGGATTTGGACATCGATAACGCCAACGGCAACGTCTGGGTGGGCCGGGGTAGCGGCGATGTCCGCGTCCAGGGCCGGAATGCGGACATCGAGGTGTTCGCGCCACAGGGAGCAGTGGCGGCGCGGACCACCAATGGCCGCATTCGGGTGCTAGACGCGCCGGAAGGCGCGGATCTGGAAACGGTGAATGGGAACGTGTACGCTCACATTATGGGTGGCAGGCTGAGGGCCGAAAGCACCAACGGCTCCGTGGTGGCGCGGGTGCTTGACGCGGGGGTGGAAGCGTGCGACTTGATCTCCCGGAACGGGGGGATTACCGTGATCTTGAGTGAACCTTCCGCCGAGGTGCACGCCGAGACCGGGCGGGGAAGCGTCCGGTCCGATGCGCCATTGGCGCCGGGGGCGATCACGCACCGCCGCCAGATGCGGGGGACCATCGGGGATGGGGGCACGCGCTTGAACCTGGATACGCTCAACGGCAACATTTGGATCACGGGGAGCACATCATGAGCGCCGTGGCCGGAGTTGCGAACGGTCTGGAACGGGAGTTGGGCATGGCCGAACGCGCCGACCTGGAACTTGTCCGCCGCGCCCAGGCTGGCGACACGGAGGCCTTCTCCGAGTTGGTCCGCCGAACGCAGCGGTCTGTCTACCACTTGGCGCTCCGGTTCATGCGGGACGGGAACCTGGCCGATGACATGGCGCAGGACGCTTACCTGAAAGCGTTCCGGCTCATCCGGGGGTTCCGGGGGGATTGCAGCTTTGCCACGTGGATGTACCGGGTGACGTGCAGCGTGTGCCTGAACGAGTTGAACCGGCGCAAACGCCGGAGCGAAGTACCCTTGGAACACCATGAACCCGCTCCCGTTCATCCCGGCGCCCCGTTGGAGAAGGAGGAGGTGAAGGAGCTTGTGCGTCGCAGCGTGGTTAAGCTGCCAGAACACTACGCCACGGCCCTCACCCTGTACTATCTTGAGGATGTGGCGTATGAAGAGATCGCCCGCGTCATGGACATCCCGTTGGGCACGTTGAAAACTTGGATGCACCGCGCGCGAAAGCAGCTTCGGCGTATCGTGGAAGAGGAGCTTCAAGAAAATGCATGACGCCTGGATTCAACGCGGTCTGGACGAGCTGATTGATGATGCGCTGAGGGCCACGCCGGTCCAGGAGCCGCCGGGCGGGTTCACGCGGCGGGTTCGCATACGCGTTGAGATCCAAGCGGCGTTGGACAAGCAACGGCGGCGTCTGGTTACCGGAGTCCTGGCTGTTGCGGCCGGCCTTGCTGGGGCGGGGCTCTTGAGCGCCTTTGTGGCGGCTTCGCCGCGGGAGCTTCTCGCCACGCTCTCCCATCATACGCCCGGTTTGTTGGGGCGGTTGGACTCGCTGATGGGGGCCACCGCGTTGCCGGCCTCGGCGTTGACCGCCTCGGTGACGGTATTGTGCGTCGTCCCGGTGTTGTTGGCCGTGCTGCTGTGGCCGGCCAAGGCGGCGTACCGCCCACAGACCCGGTAGCAACTTAACGCGGAGGCCGCGTATCCTCGGCCAACTCCCGAAACGCGCGTAAGCTAGCCGTCGAGCTTGTATTTCACAATGCGGCGCCGCAGCGTCTGGTAACTTATGTTCAGGGACTGCGCCGCCTTGCGGCGGTTCCATTGATGGCGCTCCAGAGCCTCGAAGATCTGGCGCCGTTCGAGCTGCTCTTCCTCGCTCAGTGGCTTGGCGAGGGGTTTCCACGGTATGTCCTGAGGGCTTGGCTCCTCGTGCTCCGCCTCGCTCGCTTCGGGTGTGGGGCCTGGATTCATATCGGGGCCGGCGGTTGGGTTGCCATCGACGGGTTCATGGTGATTGTCCGCTACCCCATCATCATCATTGCTTGCCGGTATCGTCACGGCCTGATGAAGCCGTCTGATGGAGTCATCATCCGCCCGCTTGCCGATCGCCATCCATCGCTTGACCGTGCTTTCAAGTTCCCGGACGTTGCCCGGCCAAGGATGCTGGATGAGGTAATCAAGATCATCGCCGCTAATGTCAAAGGTATGCCCTTCCTCGAAATGGCCGTGTTTCTTCAGGAAGTGCCGGACGAGCAGGGGAATATCCTCCCGCCGTTCGGACAAGGAGGGCACCCAAATGCCGACTTCGTTCAGACGAAAAAACAAGTCCTGACGGAATTGGTTGCGCTTGGTGCGCTCTTCCAAGTCGGCATTGGTCGCGGCGACGATCTGGACATCGACGCTCATGGATTTGCGGCCGCCGAGCTTGGTGAATTCCTTGTGCTCAATGACCTGCAAAAGCTTGGACTGAAGATTCATGTCCATCTCGCCGATTTCGTCAAGGAAGATGATGCCGCGATGGGCTAACTCGAAACGCCCCGGTTTTGATGTGGTGGCGCCCGTGAACGCCCCCTTTTCGTAGCCGAACAGCTCGCTTTCGAGGAGTTGTTCGGGCAGCGCGGTGCAGTTGACCTTGATGAGGGGCTTGTCACTGCGGTTGGAGAGGCGGTGTATTTCGCGGGCCACCATGTCCTTGCCGGACCCGCTTTCGCCTCGCAGCAGGCAGTTGAGATCCGTCTTGGCGATCTGATGAATGATGCTGCGCAGTTCTTGTATCGCCGGACTGACCCCGACTAGGAACGAGGCGGGCGCATCGTCGTCTCCGTTCTCGGTCTTGGCGCGCCGTGGAACGCGGCGTTTACCGGAAACCAACCGGCTGAGGGCCGTGCGAATGTCGTTGACGCCGAACGGTTTGGGCACGAAATCCGAGGCCCCACGGCGCATGCAGTCGATCACCACGCGGGGGTCGGTGTCTCCGGAAACGCATACGACTTTGATCTCTCCCGCCTTTTCCATGAGCATGGAGAACACATCCAGTGTAAAGCCGGCCTCGGGCAGGATCTCCATTATGGCGATGCCCGGTGTGTCCTCCACGACGATTCGCAGCGCATCGCTCACGTTGCTGGCGGCCACCACCGTGTAGCCCGACCGGCTAAGCCCGCGCTCCAGCGCCCATCGAACGCCAGGATCCGTGTCCACCACAAGCACACGAAGGGCGTTGGGCGGGTCACTCGCCTTCCCATTCGGAACCCGGATTGTTGAAGAATCTCCTACCATCTCGCCAGCTTGCCCTTACTAGGATCCGTCGCGTTGGCGGGCAAGAGTATCTGCAAGGTGGTGCGTCCCTCATCGTCGTAGCCGATACTCAATCTACCCCCGCACATATGAACGGTCCGCTCGGCCAATTGCACCGCCGGATGTCCGTTGGCATGCGTGATCTCATCGTTGTCCGGGATCTTGCCTACCCCCATGAAACCGGCCTCGCTTCCGGAATACGCCAGCTCGAAGGCGAGCCGTTCGGAGTCCACCTTTTTCAGCCTGATGCAAATGAAGCCGCCCGTGTCCACGGCGCGGAGGGCGCCAATGAGCAGATCTAGAAACGTTCGCGCCAGTGCGGTCCCATTCAACAGAACACACTCGAAATCGCCCTCGAATTCCTGATGCACCGTGACGTTCTTGTCGCGGATGGCCCCCGAAAGAATCTGCAGGGCCTGCTCCACGTAGTCTTGGAGCCGTACGGTCTCCACGCTATCCGCGCGCAGTATCGACAGCCGCCTAAACTCTTGCGTTTGCAGGCGCAAACGCTCGACGTTTTCCGAAATGATATCGGCGCCCCGTTTTACATCGGCCGAGCGGGACGATTCGCGCATCACCTCGCCGACGGACTTGACCGCCGTCAGTGGTTGAATGAAATTGCGCACCAATTCCGTGGCGATGTTGCCCAAGCTGGCCTGATGGGCGATGTATAGAAGCAAGTTCCATTGTTCCCATTCAAACGCCAGCAACCGGGCGCACATTCCCAGGAACTCGTTATCCGTCTCGCTGGGGGTGTACTTCTTGGCCACGAAGAACCCCAAGGTGCACACCTTGCGGTTCCACAGCGTTTCCGGGAAGACGAGACCTTTCAGGTGGGATATGTCACGTCCGCCATGGCGTTCAAACCAATTCCGCGTCAACATTTCGGGGTCGGCGTCAGCTAGGAGGGTGTCGTAACCCGCCGTGGCGTTTTCCGCGCCGCCCTCGGTGTATGTGAGCTGGCCATCGCTGTCGTAATAGACAGCCGCCACTTTCTGGCGGTTCACGTCACACAACACCATGGCCTGCAATGGGATCGCGAGCTGGGCGACTTCTTGGAACACCTTCTCAAGAAGAACCTGTTCCGAATAGTAGTAGGCGGACAGGCGGGTGAGCCCCAACAGCGCCCGCAGGCGCAGGTTGCTGTTTTCGCACGCCGAGGCGTACTCCCGGAGGTCCGTGGTGGCGGCATCGACGCGCGCCCGCAACTGCTCGCGCTCCTCATACAGAAGGCGCACCAGTTCCGTGCGTTCATGCACCACCGCATGGTGAGCAATCGCGCGGGCGAGCGCCTGCCGGAGTGTGATTCCGTCCACGGGCTTGGTCAGATAATCGAACGCTCCGGCTCGCATGGTTTCGACCACCGTCTCGGCCGTCTGGTCGCCCGTGAGAATGATGGGAACGGCGCAGGGATCGCGGCGGAAGAATTCCGAGACCAACGACAGACCGTTGCCGTCGGGTAAGCCCAAATCGATGAGGATACACGCGAACCGGCGTTCTTCAAAGCATGCCAAGCCTTCTTCCCATGTGTTGGCGCACGTGCATCCATAGCCAAGCTTTGTTATGATCTCCTCTAGATACGATTGTTGGGCCGGGTTGTCTTCCACAACCAGGATATGAGGATTGCGCGGAGTGATGGTTACGTCGTTCACTTGATTCACCCCCAATTCCGCGACGGAATCGCCTAATCGTTCGTCCACATAAGGCGCCGCGCTTGATGACTAGACAATCCGCGAACGGCTGCCATCGAAGACACGCTGGGGCCAAGTGACGAAGGCGGCCGTCTTTATGGATGGTCCCGGACTCGCGCGAAGCCCCGCATCATACCCCCGGAAGTGCTCGGGAACTATACTAGCGCAGACGGAAGACCCTGTCAAGTAAGATCTTGAGTTGGAGAAATCAAATTGCCGCTAAAGGTTTGTCATCTGTGACAAACCTTTAGACAAATGGGAGACAATTGTACACATGAAGCATACCGGGCTCGGGGGGGTACAAGACCGCAAAACCTTGTGTGACAAAGAGTTGTGGCATTTTGGCCATTGAGGCATGAAATTTGCTACATAAAAGGGAGTGAAGGGGGGGTGAAGCGACATATGGAGAGTTACAGCCTGATGGATGAGACCGCGAAGTGGAAGCAGGTGGTGGAGGATTTACAGCATCGCCTGAAGGAAGAGGTTGAAGCGCGCAGGGAACTGGAACGCCGGTGTAATGTTCTTGAAAAGCTGGTCTATCGAGATCCCGGTACGGGACTGCGTACGGAAACGTATCTGCGTTCCCGCGTGCATGAAGAGATCGAGCGCTCAATCCGGTATCCGGCGGCTGCCACGCTGATAACCGTATGCGCGCCCAAGAACAAGACGGACGTCTTGCCATCGTTGGGGCACCGGCTCTCGGAGGAACTGCGCGGGTCGGACCACGTGTTTAGCCTTTCCAAGTCGGGACTGGCTATTCTGTTGGTGGAAACGCCCGAGGACGGCGCCCAACGGGTGCTGGATCGGATTTCCTCTGATTTGGAGCAGCTTATCGGTGGATACGGGTACACGCTCACCAGTTTTCCGCGTGACACGAATCTCCCCGACGAGTTCCTTGATCTCGCGATGGAGCGTCACAACGAGGTTGCCCGCAAGGTGCATACCAATGGCGGATCGACGGGTGGCTCGAATTAGGCCCGTGGCGCGCGCCTAATCCAACATTGTAGGGTTCTCCTGACGGAAGCGGGCCAAGGGCTGCGCTTTCGGCGTGGAGCGTTCGTCATGTCGAGCCGCACCGGTCTTTAAGAATTCCTGTTTGGTTTATGCCGGACTTTTCCCGTCCAGTGCTTCACTTCATATCGCCTTGCAATGCCGTCTGGCTCCTTCCCTGAATTCTCTCCAAACAAGAACATGAACGCAGACCCGCCAGCTCATGGCCGGCCAGCCTGCGTTCATCCATCTACCCTTTGGCGCCGTTATCCCGCTACGGGAATTCCGCCGCCGCCGTATGTCATGCAAATTGATGCGCTGTTCCCGGGAACGCGTCCTATATGTGCCATTCCCTTAGCATGCGTTCGGTTTCCTCGAAGTGATTGGTCTCGTCGCGCACCATGTCTTCCAGGGCGACCTGAAGGCCCACGTCGCCGTATTCCGTGGCTTGTCCCGCGCGCTTCGAATAGGATTCGATGGCGTCTTTCTCCGCCTCGCGGACTTTCTCGAGCATGGTCCGGTTGTCCTTTGCCGCGGGAACCGGCGCGGGCGTGGTGGCCGGTTCACCGCCCAAGGCGACGATCTTGTTGGCCAGGAATTGCGCGTGCGCGGTTTCGTCGGGCACTTCGGACATGAAGAAGTTGAAGAGTTGCGGCCGCGTCGGGCCGGTGGTCTTCGCCGCGTAGGTGATGTACTGGATCACCGCCGAGAGTTCCTTGGCCAAGTCCTCGTTCAGGGCGTCGATAAGATCTTGTTTGGTCATTGCTACGTATTCTCCTTATGGGTTCGGATCCTAAACTGGGGTGAGAAGCGGATGGGCGACGTCGCACGGAATAGCGCGCCGCCACCCGCAATGAATGAGATGCGCCACGGGCAAGTCAGCCAGCCTCAGCCATACGAGGGCTGATTGCCCGGCTTCCACTTGATGTTGCACCCCAAGCTGGGCTTCTGTTCCTCGGGGGCCGGTTTGCCGGCCAATACCGCATCCAGGGCCGCGCGCAGATCCGCGCCCGTCACGGGCTTGTCATTGCCGCGCCGGCTGTCGTCAAGTTGGCCCCGATATGCGAGTTTCTTGTTCTTGTCGAAGAGGAAGAAATCCGGCGTGCAAGCCGCTCCATAGGCCTTGGCCACTTCTTGGGTTTCGTCATAGAGGTACGGGAAGGTGTACCCTTGGTTCTTGACTTCCTCGGCCATCTTCTCGGGGCTGTCGTCGGGATAATTCTCCACATCATTCGAATTGATGGCAATAACCGTCACGCCCTTGTCTTGGTATTCCTTGCCCAAGCGGGCCAGCTCGTGCTGAACATGTTTGACGTAAGGGCAGTGGTTGCAGATGAACATAATCAAATAGCCCTTGGATCCCTCGAAGTCCGAGAGGGATACGGTCTTTCCTTCCGTATCGGGCAGCGAGAACGGGGGCGCTTGCGTCCCCAAAGGCATCATGGTCGAAGCAGTTGCCACCATAAGGGTTAATCCTCCTTTGCATGGTTGCCGTTGCGGATTCTTGAGGTTAGTCGCCAACGCGAAAGGGACTCGCTTCCCCTATGCGAGGAGGAAACATGAGGCCCCATTATAGTCATTTCCCTCTGCTAGAGGCAACCAGGATCGTTGCCGTGATATTCCCCAGCGGCGAAACCCGGCCTGTCTCCCAGACAAAGGGAAAAAGCCCGGCGGACTCATATCCACCGGGCTCGGGATTGCTCTGCCGTTATCTGGGAGGGGTACTTCTACACGTTTACCCCTTCGCCCTCCTCGCCCTCTTCAAGGTAATTGGGATCGTCGACATATTCATACTGATAAGGATCCGGCGTCTCGAAATCGAACGCATACAGCGCGGGATCGATTTCCACGATTTCGCCAGTGCGGATCGACTCCAGTCCCTTCAAGACGGCCACGGTGGTGAGATGGCCCACCATCTCGTTGCTGTACGGTTTGCCGCCTTCCTTGATGCACTTGGCGAACGCCGCGAACTGGATGTGGTCGGCGTTGCGCTCCTCAACCACATCAATGGGCACCGGATTGCGGTACGCCTCCTCCGGCACACCCTGTGTCGCGCCAGTCGCCAACTGTTCGGCCACTTCGTCCATGTCGACTGCTTCATCCCGAGCGCGCACCTGGGCCTCGCCGATGTCCTGCGTGTCCCGCTCACCCAGCATGTAGCAACCTACCTCGCTCAGCTCGAAGTTGCCCAAGTCGCCCCGGATGAACTCCTTGATCCCGCCATGGGCGTTCGCCAACAGGCAGCTATAGTTGCCCCGCACTGTATACGGCCGGGCAAGCTCGTGCATGTTCGCTTCCAATTCACCGGTCCGCAGCGGGATATCGTTGAAGCCATCTTCCTGGCCTCGCATTTCATACTCATAGGTCACGGCGACGTTGTCCGACACCTCGCGGCCGTCCCGCCAGTAGTCCGTGCTGCCGGAACCCCACACGCGCCGGGGAACGGTTCCTAGGAACCAGTTCCAGATGTCCACTTGGTGCGCCGCGAACTCGGTCATCAAGCCGCCTGACCGGTCGGGGTAATGCCGCCAGTTCATGTGCCTTTCAAGGTCATCGATGAACTGGGCCTCGTTCTCATTGAACTCGTAGTTGGGATCCACGGGCCGCCGCCATGCGTCGCGCGGATTCTGGTGCCATTGGGCGGATAGGTTGTGGATACGCCCAACGCTGTTCTCGTTGCGCGCCAGCCACACGGCCTTGAGGTACTGGGGATTGTACCGGCGTTGGTGTCCAACCTGACAGAAGAGCCCGGTCTCGTGACACTTCTCCACGATGTCGCGGGACATCTGAATGCCGTGGGACAGATCTTGGTCATAGGTAAGGGTTTTCTCACAAAAGACATACTTGCCGGCATCCAGCGCATCCATCGTGGGCTGATAGTGGGCGTCTTGCGACGTGGAAATCACAACGGCGTCCACGTTCTCGTTCTCGAGCAACTCACGATAGTCGTAATACGCCGGAATGTCTTCCCCGCCCGCCGTCATCTGCCCACGGCGCAGGTTGGGTTCATAGATGTCGCAGACGGCCACCACATCAAGATCATCCACCATGGGGATGCCGCTGCGCATGTGCCGGAACAAGCCTTGGGCGCCGCATCCAATCTTCGCCACGTGA
The DNA here is from genome assembly GCA_007118235.1 of Candidatus Hydrogenedentota bacterium. Lineage (GTDB taxonomy): Bacteria > Hydrogenedentota > Hydrogenedentia > Hydrogenedentales > SLHB01 > SKRY01. The sequence continues at coordinate 10,585 of SKRY01000318.1, forward strand.
ATCTTGTCATTCTGGGCATAGGAGAAGGGGGAGTACCCCGCAGCCACCATTACGCCGGCGCTCACGCCTGCTGTCTTCAGAAAGTCGCGTCTCGTTACATTGCTTGCCATGATTCAATCCTCTTTGTCTATGAAGTTCACCCACTCCGGCGCCATGGCGCCATTTCCAGGTTTTGCCAAGACGATCGCCCGCACGTGGGGATTCGCCTCGCAATAGGCCCGGATGCCTTCTGGCCCCATGACCACGAATGCTGTTGCAAGAATATCGGTTTCCGCACCAGTGGAGCCCACCACGGATACGGTCAGCACATCCCTGACGGGCCGGCCGGTGCGAGGATCCACGATGTCTCCAACTTCCTCGTCTCCGGCCCGCATCAGGTTTCGAAAAATGCCCGATGCGC
>SKRY01000059.1 GCA_007118235.1 Candidatus Hydrogenedentota bacterium
TATCGAAGGGGCATGAAGTCCCGTGGCGTGTACGAGACGCCGGGCGGCACACTGCTCTACGCCGCGCATCGCGCCGTGGAATCCCTGACGATGGATCGCGAAGTCATGCTTCAACGAGACCAGATGGCGCCCAAGATAGCCCAGCTCATTTACAACGGATTCTGGTATGCTCCTGAAATGGACGCCATGATGGCCTTCGTGGAGAAATCACAGGAGAATGTGACGGGCGTGGCGCGTTTGAAGCTTTACAAAGGAGCCTGCACGGTCGCCGGACGCAAGGCGGATAAGAGCCTGTATGACGAACGAATATCCACCTTCGAGGAGGATGAGGGCGCGTACCGCCAAGCCGACGCCACCGGATTCATCCGGCTCAATGCGCTCCGGTTGCGCGTCCGGAACAAGGCGGGCTTTTTTCACGGCGGTTGACACCCTTCGCGCGAGGGATATCCATGGGGGCGGACGGCATCGATGAGCAAACTCTGGGGCGGGCGTTTTGAAAGGGGTGTGGACAAGCTGGTGGAGGAGCTGGGCGAATCCGTGTCCAGCGATTGCCGGTTGGCCCCGTGGGACATTCGGGGCAGCATCGCTCATGCCCGCATGCTGGGACGCCAAGGCGTTCTGTCCGCGGAGGATGTGACGGCCATCCTCAATGGCTTGGAATCCATCGCCAAGGACATCGAGGCGGGGCGTTTCTCGTGGGATCCCGCGTTGGAGGATGTTCACACCAACATCGAGGCGGCGCTGGTCGAACGGATAGGCGACGCGGGCAAACGGCTTCACACGGGCCGCAGCCGCAACGACCAGATCGCGTTGGACACCCGCCTCTGGTTGCGCGATCAGCTCGACGCCATTGACGGCGCGTTGCGCGATCTTCAGGCGGCGCTGGCCGGCTTTGCCGAAGTCCACATCGATGTCATCCTTCCGGGCTGCACGCATCTCCAGCATGCCCAACCCGTCCGGCTGGCCCACCACATGCTGGCGTATTTCGAAATGTTCCAGCGGGATCGCGAACGGATGCGGGAGGTCCGCCGCCGCACCAACCGTTCACCCTTGGGAGCGGCGGCCCTCGCGGGGACAAGTTATCCGATTGATCCCGAATCCGTGGCCGAGGAACTAGGATTCGACGGTCTCTGCGCCAATAGTATGGACGCCGTGTCGGATCGGGATTTTCTCGTCGAGTTCTGCGGCGCCTGTTCACTGGTCATGATGCATTTGTCCCGGTTGTCGGAGGAACTCATCCTCTGGTCCACGCCGATGTATGGGTATATCGAGATTGGAGACGCGTTCACGACGGGCTCAAGCATCATGCCCCAGAAGAAGAATCCCGACGTGGCCGAGTTGGTGCGCGGAAAGACGGGCCGGGTCTATGGGAGCATGACCGCGCTGCTCACCATGCTGAAGGGGCTGCCCCTGGCGTACAACCGCGACATGCAGGAAGACAAGGAGCCGGTCTTCGACGCCTGCGACACGGTCCAGCTTTGTCTGGCCGCCATGACGGGGCTCATCCCCACCATTACGGTGCGCGAGGAACGAATGGCGGCGGCGGTGCGCGAGGGATTCCTGGAGGCGACCGAATTGGCCGATTACTTGGTGGAGCAGGGGATGCCGTTCCGCGAAGCCCACGCCGTGATAGGCCGCATTGTGTTGCATTGCTCCAAACAGCGCATTCGATTGGGGGATCTGTCCCTGGGTGATCTCCAGGCGTTCTCCAGCCTGTTCCGCGAGGAAGCGCTCCGGTTGTTGGATCCCACCGTTATGGTGGATCGCCGCGATCATCCCGGGGGAACCGCCCGCGTGCGGGTGATTGAGGCATTGGAGAACGCGAAAGCCACGCTGTGAGATTTCCAGCCCGCGGCGGGTCCGTGTCAGAACTGAGCCCGGATCTGTTCCAGGAGTTTAAGCGCCCGCACCGAGAGATTCTCGCAATGCGGCAGGATTTTGTCTCCTTTGCCGGCGCGAAGCTCCAGTCTCAACTGGGTGGACTCCCTTGCGATGGGCAAGACGTTCAAGCCCAACTCCCGCGCCAGGTCCGCCCGGCCCTTGTTCAAGAGACGGCACAACGCTCCATCACACGCGCAGAGCGCCGAGGCGGTCTCGATTATCTTGCTCCGGGACCTCCAAATCGCGGGGGTCTGGTAGAGCAGGTTCAGCGTCATCGCGCGGATGGTGTGCATGGTGACTAGGTCATGGAGCAGATCGCCGTGGCCAGTGGTGTTTAGCTTCTCTTCAACAGCCGAGGCATCCACGCCGTGAGCTTGTGTAAGAGCCAGGTTGAGGTTGGATTTCCGCAAGTCATCGTCGATCAGGCGCTGTGAGATCACGTCGCGCCAATAGGTGCTGGTCTCCGGGTTTGCCACGAGGATGAGCCGCGCCTGGCCGGGAAACATCTCGATTTGGCGTTCGAGTTTCGGGGGCGTCCAGTTCCAGGTGTGGATGAAGTCGGAGATGTCGTAGACGTCCCGTCCATCGACGATTTCGGGCGGGATCTTGAGAAGTACTTCCGTCATTCCCCGCACATCGTTGTTGACCACAAAATACAGATCGAAATCCGTTCCCTCCAAACGGTAGGAACTCGTGGGCGGGATTCCCTCGGGAAGGGCGGTGTGGTCGCCGGTTTGTGTGCTTACCACGGACCACTCGGGGGGCAGGGACGCGGGCTCGGCGTTGAGCAGGAGAGGCGTGATGACGTTCAAGCGGGCCATGCGCTTGTCAATCTCCAGCCACAAGTCGCTGAACGCCAGGAAAGGCCCGGTCAAGGTCCGTTGACAACTGCCCGTAATCCACGCGGGGTCATTGTGGTACGCGTAGCTAAACCAGCCCCGGGCTCCCTTGGCGATCGACAAATTCGTCATCAACCGCATTTCCGGGCAATTGGGCCAATCCGGCGTGCCCGTGGCATAGACAA
>SKRY01000152.1 GCA_007118235.1 Candidatus Hydrogenedentota bacterium
ACGGCGCGGCCTCCTTCACTGTTCCCGAACTCACCGTGTGGACCCTGGCTGTCTTTGGCGAATGAACGAGGAGAGTACCCATGCAACAGTTACGTTACTGCCAATTAAGCAATATCGGTATCCTGACGGCCATCGTAGCGGTGGGACTGGGGCTCGCGCCGGAACCGCTTGTTGAGGTTGCGATGATCGCTGCGGGTAACCCCGCCGAGGGAGAGCTTGCCCCTTTCTTGGATGCCCCCGAATTCGAGACGCGGCAGCTTTTCAGCGGCGGCCGCTTCCCCAGCGTGGTGGTTAGCACAGAGGGGACCGTGCTCGCATTCTGGGGACGCGAGACGTTGCCTCAGATACGACGGAGTGAAGACGGAGGCGCCACGTGGGAGCCGTTAGGCGAGGTCGGCGAAGATTCGGAACGCGCCGGCCGTGGTTTGGGGGCCGCCGTTGTGGACGAAACCACGGGCGGCATTATTGTGTTCATGGACGGCGCCGGCGAGCTGTGGAACCAGGGCCATGGTTGGCGTAGCGGAGACGATGGAAAGACATGGGAGCATATCGGCTCTACGGAATCCATCATCGCGCCTAATGAGCCTGTTGAGGTTGACGGAGTGGAGTCGATTCCAGGACGGGCGATCACTCATGGGGCGGACTCAGGGATTACCTTGCGCCACAGCGAGTATGAGGGACGTCTCGTGCTTCCCGCCCGCATCTACGACGAAGCGGAACACGACACCAACTACAACTGCGCCATCTACAGTGATGATGGCGGTTCCACATGGCAAACCAGCGCGCCATTTCCGGCGTTTGGGACTGGCGAGGGGACGTTGGCCGAGTTGTCCGATGGCCGGCTCTATTACAACTCCCGCCGTCATTGGGCGCCCGAGGGCGAGACCGCCCGCATGCGGCATATCGCCTGGAGCGAGGACGGCGGCGAAACGTGGGAAGACCTCTCAGTCAGTGACGTGCTGCCTGATGGCGCTCAACACCGAGACTACGGCCTGATGGGGGGACTTGTACGCTTGCCTGTTACAGGACGCGACATCTTGATCTTCAGCAATATCGAATCAACCGAGGGCCGCCGCAACGGCACAGTGTGGGCCAGCTTTGACGGGGGCAAGACCTGGCCCATCAAACGGCAAGTTGACGAGGGTGGCTTCGCCTACTCTTCAGCGGCTGCTGGCAGGCCCGGAACGCCAAGCGAGGGATGGATCTATGTGCTGTACGAAACAGGCGGTCATCCGGATTCCTCGGGTAGAATCGCCCGGTTCAACCTGAGCTGGGTGCTTGAAGGCGAGCCCACGGGCGATGGTGACGCGCCGGAGTTCGAGAATCAAGAGTAGAGCGTCGCGGCGAAGATGAACTGCTGGAGTAGAGTCAACTCCGGCAACAGCTGTTCCTCCGCAGGGCGGGGCCGAGCCACGGCCTTGCCCTGCGGAACTTCAATTGGGGGGACTGTGTATTTGGAGGATGTAGCGTACAAAGAGGCCTTGACATCGCTACCCACTCGCTAGTATAAGTTGCCGCTACTGTCCTACACGTTCCAGACAGGCGCACCAAAAAGGATGATATACGCCCTCAATGACGCACGTGCCCCATTGCATGAGCACCCAACATCCCGACAATGTGTCGGTTCCTTTCTTCGCTTCCTCCGCGGTGCTTGCCGGCGAAGACGAGATCCGGGAGGCCTACTACGCCTTCTCCCACCTCGGTTGCGATGAGCAAATGTGGGATGTCGAAGGAAAGGAGATCGACACCTACGTCGTCAAGAAGCTCCTTTCGTATTACCCCGAATACTTCCGTGAGAACGTGCTCGGCGATGATTTGCGCATCACGCTTCGCGTCCCCAATCCCACCGTGGAATCGGCCGAAGCTAAGATCCTCCTCGAGACATTGGAGTCCATCCCGCGCTCCTACGACGCTGCTCGTCGTTTCTACGAGCAGGATTGCGCACCCATCTTCGAAGTGATCCTGCCCATGACGACCACGGTGCGCTGCGTTAATCGCATTTATAGCTACTACAAAGATCATATCATCCGGCGGCAGCATACACCTATCAGCGACAACGACATCACCATCGCCGACTGGGTGGGGGCCTTCGCGCCAGCCCGAATTCAGGTGATTCCTCTATTCGAGGATGTGCCCACGATGTTGAATGCAGCGGGCATAGTTGAGGAATATCTCGCTGATAAGGATGTCCAGGACCAGCGCGTCTTCTTGGCCCGTTCGGACACGGCGATGAACTACGGGTTGGCGTCGGCGGCGCTGGCCAACAAGGTCGCCCTGACCCGCTTTGATGAACTCTCGAATCGCATCGGTGTGCGTATCCACCCCATCCTGGGTATGGGTTCCGCGCCATTTCGCGGAGGGCTGTCCCCGCGCACAGTGGAACGCGTGGGTGACGAGTATCCGAGCGTGACCACGTTCAGCATCCAATCCTCCTTTAAATTCGATTATCCGGTCAGCGAGGGGCGCGCCGCGTGTGAGTACCTCAAGATGCGTTCCCAAAGACCAGCAACGCCGGTTGACGCGGATCGCGCTGTGTCCATCATCGACCGCTATAGCGAGGCCTATCGCCGCCACATCGTCGAACTCGCGCCGCGCATCAACCGCATGGCCCGTTACGTGCCGGCCCGGCGCGCGCGCAAACTGCATATCGGTCTGTTCGGCTACACGCGGGAACTGGGCGGGGTCAGCCTTCCCCGGGCGATCACCTTTACGTGTTCACTCTACTCACTCGGCCTCCCCCCGGAGCTGATCGCGTTTGAGGCGCTTAATGCGGACGACCTCGCGTTCTTGCATGAGGTGTACCCGTCCTTTCACGCAAAGATCCGGGACGCCCTGCGGTTCACCGATCCCGAGGGTCCCTTGATGACAGATGCGCTGCGCGCGGCGCTAGAGGCCGCCTCCTTCGAATTCACGGCGGACGATGACTACCTCGCACTCGTCCGGCGCATGAACAGCGAGCTTGAGATTGGCGACTCTGCACTTATCGGCGACTTGTTGCTCCAGGCGGCGCTCCAGCGCCGGTTCCTTGGATAAACCCGGCTCAGCGCAGTTCAGCAGAGGCTTCAAGCGGGTTATGGGCCGCAAATCCCCTTGATAAAGCACTGACCGTGGCGAAAGAACACGAGAAGATATGGCGCCTTGATTCTTACGGTCTCGAACCAAATTCGGCGCGATCCCACAGGAATACGCACTTATCTTCGTGGGTTTCTTGCCCTTGCCTCGGCAGCCGCGCCAGTGGATAGACCACTCCATTTCAGGAAGTCCATCTAACCGAGCTATATCAATATGAAAAAGATCTTATCTGTTATTTCCTCTTTCCTGATCATGTTATGCCTCGGAGGCGTCTATGCATGGAGCATTTTTGTTCCACGCCTTACGGAGGAACATGGTTTCTCGGCTTTTCAAACCCAGCTGATCTTTGGTTCAATCATTGCGATTTTTCCACTTACGATGATATTTGCTGGCAAGATCGAGAAGACACATGGAACTCGCTTACTTGCAATTCTTTCCGCCGTCTTCTGGGCTTCAGGGTACTTGCTGGCAGGTTACTCCGACGGCAAATTCCTGGTCGTATTCCTGGGAATCGGTGTTTTGGCGGGCATAGGCACCGGATTTGGTTATCTGGCGGCCCTTACTACACCCGTTAAGAGCTTCCCAAAGAAGAAAGGGTTGGTTACCGGGGTGGCCGCCGCCGGATTTGGATTGGCTGCTGTGGTAATGTCCTTGATAGCAGAGAGCCTTTCCAGTGACGGCAAATCTGTCCTGTATATATTTCGGTTTATAGGGATTACGTATGGTCTAACCATACTGCTACTATCCTTTTTTATTCACAGCACCCCCAGTTTATACGCCTTCACTAGGCCCGGTACAGGACAACTGATATTCCGAAGGGATTTTTATAAGCTCTTCTTGGGAATCCTATGTGGTACGTTCGGTGGATTATTGGTTATTGGAAATCTGAGAACCATAGGCGCCCAACACCCAATAGGGGAGCATATACTCATCATGGGAGTTTCTGTTTTTGCCGTCGCCAATTTTGCCGGCCGTTTGTTCTGGGGATTCTTAAGTGATTTTGTGGGATCAAAGTGGAGTATTGTTGCAGCATTATCTTTTCAAGCAATTTCAATTTTTATCATTGGATTCGCTCCTCTTGCGCCGAAACTATATATTCTTTTGTCTTTTTCAATTGGCTTCGCGTTCGGCGCCAACTTTGTGTTATTTGCAAGAGAGACAACGCATGTTTTCGGAGTTCATAATCTCGGCGCTATTTATCCGTATGTGTTTCTTGGATATGCCTTGGCCGGTATATTTGGGCCAATAACAGCAGGTTTAATTATTGATATTTTCGGTGATTTTAATTATGCTACGCTTATCGCTTCAATAATTACTCTTACGGGGGCTGTACTGTTTCTATTCGGGATTCAACATCATGAATCGATAGAACAGGAACACTCGTCCTGACCCGGTGCAATTAGTCCGGGATCCGGAAGGCCCATTGAGGCCGACGCGGGAGGCATTCCGGCTCAATCGCTTCTCGCGGATTTGCACTGCGGGGCGTTGCTGTGATACAGTTCGCCTCGACTCGGCAGTTGGATCCGTCCTTTGGTGTCCCGGAGGTTTCCTTGCATTCAAGGGCCTGACCCCGGGGAGGGCGTCCGTATGTGTCAAGCGCGGAGCGCTGAGAGAGGGGATTTTGAGCGAACGCACGTTTGTGATGATCAAGCCTGATGCGTTCTCGAGGCGGCTGATTGGGCGAATCATGACCCGGTACGAGTCGAAAGGGCTCAAACTGGTGGGCATGAAGCTGCAGGTCATGTCCCGGCAATTGGCGGAGCAGCATTACGCCGAACACCGGGACCAGCCGTACTACGGGGATCTGGTAAACTTCATCACCTCCGGCCCCTCCGTGGCGATGGTGTGGGAAGGTCCAAACGCGGTGGAAATCGCGCGGGCCATAAACGGTGCGACAAACAGCGTCGAGGCTAAACCCGGTACGATTCGCGGCGACTGGGGCTTGACCCTGCCTAGAAACGTCGTGCACGCCTCGGATTCGCTTGACACGGCCAAACGGGAAATTGATCTGTTTTTTGACGAAGCCAACTTGCTTTCCTACGCCATGCCTGACGAGGGGTGGCTCTGCGTGAAGATGTGATTGTCTCGATTCAGCCGGAGCACGTTGCGGCAATAAGGATTTCGCCGAATTAATTGAGCTATTAGACGGCTTTTAAGATAGAGCCCGGGTGTTAGGCCCGGCAAACCGAGAGAAAGGAGGATAGCGCATGGCTGGCGGACGTAAAGTGCGGCGCGCCAAGATTTCCAAGCACAAGCGTAAGAAGCGGCGCCGCGAGAACCGGCACAAGAACAAGTAATTCCGCCGCCTGCCTATTCCGGATGTCGTTACGAGCATCTATCCCATGACCCGGTTGGCGTTGGATGAAATCTGGCGCCAACCGCGTTTTTTTCGGAAAGGCGGGACACGGGGGATCGCCACTCGGACGTAGGCGCTTTCCCCCGATAGCAATTGTGGCGCATCGCTTCCGGACAACGGCAAGCGCGACGGACCTCCCGCCCTTTGCGCGGGACACACGGAGGAGCCGATTATGGCGGACGAAGAACGCAAGATAATCACGGACGAGGATTGGAAGGCTCGCGTTCAGCGCGAAAAGGAAGAAACCCAGCGCAAGGCGGAGGCCGAGAAGAGTCAGGCATCCGGTGGTGAGGCTGAATCAGGGGCCGCCAGCCAGGAAGCCCAGGGTGGCGGCGAGGGCGATGATCTCTTCATGTCCCTGCTGGGCAGCCTGGTCACCCAAGCCATGTACGCGCTAGGCATGGTGCCTCAGCAAGAGGGTCAACAGCAGGTTCAGGTCGACATTGTCACATCCAAGCAACTCATCGAAATGCTCCGCATGCTGCGTGACAAGACACAGGGCAACTTGACTTCCGAGGAATCCGGCCAGCTGAACGAGGCCATCAGCGAGTTGCAGCGGGTCTTCGTGACACGCCAGCAGCAGGTCCAAGAAGCAAAACTGAGACAGAGCGGCGTCAATCCAGACGACCTCAAAGGCCCACAGGGCCAGTAATCTGTCCTGGCGCGCCTTGGAAGCGAAGGGGCATACCGTGTTTGCGGTGCTGCGATGGCGCCGCAGTCAAATCGAAACGCAACAGCGGCATAACGAGGCGCGAAAGGCGCTGGGAACTCTGAATCATGGCGGGATACGTGGTGGTGGGGATGCAGTGGGGCGACGAGGGCAAGGGTAAGGTCGTCGATTATCTCACGGAACAAGTTGATGTGGTTGTGCGTCACCAAGGCGGCAACAACGCGGGCCATACCGTGGTGGTGAATGGAAATACGACCATCCTCCACTTGCTGCCTAGCGGCATTCTGCATAGCGGACGCCAATGCATCATCGGCAATGGCACCGTGCTCGACCCGGCCGTGCTCCTGAAGGAAATCGACGGCGTCCTCGCCGCGGGCCATGAGTTGGAGGGCTGGCTGTTCATCTCGGACTGCGCCCACATCATCATGCCCTACCACAAATTGCTGGACAAGGTCCAGGAGCAGTTTCGAGGCGAGGGCAAGATAGGCACCACCGGACGCGGCATCGGCCCCGCTTACGCCGACAAGGCCGATCGGCTGGGCATCCGTTTCGGCGATCTGCTAAACCTCTCCATGTTTCGCGAGAAGCTCGCCAAGGTATTGGAGTACAAGAACGCGGTGCTCAAGAGCCTTGGCGAAAACCCCTATGACGTCTCCGAGGTATACGCCGAGTACGAGGGTTACGCGGAACGGCTGCGGCCGTACGTCGGCAATGGCGTCACCCTCGTTCACAACGCATTGAAAGATGGCAAACGGATCATGTTCGAAGGGGCGCAAGGCGCCATGCTGGACATTGATCACGGCACCTTCCCCTACGTCACCAGTAGCACCACGGTGGCCGGCGGCGTGTGCGCGGGGGCCGGCGTGGGTCCCAGCGTCGTGCGCGGCGTGGCGGGCATCGTCAAAGCCTACTGCACACGCGTCGGCACGGGCCCTTTCCCCACCGAGGAAACCGGCGAGGTGGGCGAACGTCTGCGGCAGGAAGGCCACGAATACGGCGCCACCACGGGCCGGCCCCGCCGTTGCGGCTGGTTGGACATGGTCCAGCTTCGGCGCGCCGCGCTGCTCAACGGCGCCACTTCCATCGTGCTTACCAAAGCCGATGTGCTCAGCGCCTTCGACACCATCCGGATCGCCGTGGCCTACGAACTCGACGGCCGCCGCACGGACGAATTCCCCTCCCAAACCTGCCAAGTGGAACAGGTCACCCCGATCTATGAGGACTACCCCGGCTGGCGGGAAGACATCACGGGCTGCAAGACGTGGGAGGAGTTGCCCGAGAAGGCCCAGAAGTACTTCCGGCGCATCGAGGAACTGGCCGGCGTCCCCATCAGCCTAGTCAGCGTCGGGCCGGGCCGGGAACAGACCATTAAATTGACCGAACCTTTCGCCGGCTAAACGGTCCCCTCCGCATCCACCCCAATTCGCTGGCCTCCCCAAATTCGCGCCAAGGAGTCAGCCGAATAGACATCCCCTGCGCCCGTTGGTAAGAGCAGACGCAGGGGATTTTGGCATTAGGATCCATCGGCAAAGCGCCGATGTGGTCTTCCTACGACTTCGCGGCCTCGTACAGTTCGGCGACTTTCTCCCAGTTGACCACGTTCCACCAAGCATCAAGATAGTCGGGCCGGCGGTTCTGGTACTTGAGGTAGTACGCGTGCTCCCACACATCACAGCCGAGAATAGGAGTCAGCCCCTGCATCAGGGGAGAGTCTTGGTTGGGGGTGCTCCCAACCTGTAGACTTCCATCTCCCGCCACGCACAACCACGCCCAACCGCTGCCGAAGCGATTAAGGCCGGCTGTCTTGAATTGCTGCTGGAAGTTGTGAAAGCCATCGAACGTGGCCTTTATCGCGTCCGCCAGCGCCCCCGTGGGTTCGCCACCGCCATTGGTCCCCATAATCTCCCAAAATAGGCTATGATTGGCATGGCCGCCGGCGTTGTTGATCAGCGCTTGACGCACATCCTCGGGCACGCTGTCGATATCCCTAAGCAACTCCTCCGCGGACTTTGCTTCCAACTCTGGATACTTCTCCAGCGCGGCGTTCGCCTTGGTCACGTAGGTGTTGTGATGTTTGGTGTGATGGATTTCCATCGTGCGCGCGTCAATATGCGGTTCCAAGGCCGCATAATCGTACGGAAGCATTGGTAGTTCGTATGCCATGGCGATTTCTCCTTATATCTGCCGGTTGGTGGCCCGCGGACAACCCCACGCCTGGACCATATCCAAGCGGTAAAATCCAGCGCAAGGGGTGTGTGTTTGAGAGAGGATTGGCATCCGTTTGAGCCAACAATGCCCCGGACCCCTCTATTCCGGAACGAAACACAAACTCAAGCGTATTACTTACCTTATCGGTTTTGGAACGGAATAGTCAAAAAAATCTCAGCGGCCTGGTTCGGCTTGCTCCACGTTTTGGATGGCGATTCGCGCGTTTCGCACCATCCCCGCATGTTTGGCCCGCATCAGCGGACTGCCCGAGAACCGGGCGCGAAACGCGTCTTCATCCGATTGAGCCAACTCCTTGAGATCCGGCGCCGCCTGGCCAGGACGCGGTTCGAAGTCCGGTTCGTCACTTACAGGCGTCTTACGGTTCCAAGGACATACTTCTTGGCAGATGTCGCATCCAAACACCCAGCCGCCCATGCGGCTTCCCACGGATTGGGGAATGTTCTCGCGGTTCTCGATGGTGTGATAAGAGATGCAGCGGCGAGCGTCCACCACGCTTTCTTCCACAATGGCCCCCGTCGGGCACGCGTCAATACAAAGCCGGCAGGAACCGCAATAGCCGGGGGTGGGATGATCCGGCTCAAGGCGCGCGGTGGTGATGATCGCGCCAAGGCAAAACCAGGACCCCATGTCGCGGCGGAGGATCAAGCTGTTCTTTCCTACCCAGCCCACCCCGGCCCGCTCGGCCCATGTGCGCTCCAAGACCGGCCCGCTGTCGATGCTGGCGTAGGATTGCGCGCCGGGTTCGAGGGTGTCGATGTATGCCGCCAAGCGTTTCAAGGGCTTCGCCATCACCCGGTGATAGTCCCGGCCCCAAGCATAGCGCGCGACGGCGCCCGTGGCTTCGCTGGAGGGTAGAGGGACGGTGCGGTCCTGCCCTTGCGCCTCGGGGGGCGCGGGTTTGTAGTAATTGCGCGCCACCACCACAACCGACGCGGCCCCCGGCAATTTCTCCCGCACATCGAGGCGGATGGCGCTCGTCCGGGCAAGCCAATCCATGTCCGCGTGGTAGCCCCGCTCAAGCCACTCCCGCAGCTTTCCGCCCGGATCGGCGGGCCCCGCCGCCGCCACACCGCACGCGTCGAAGCCTTGGAGACGCGCGTGCTCCTTGACGGCGGCCGCGCGAGTGACGCCAGTGACGGCGCTACTGTTAGCGCAAGTGGATTCGTTGGCCATACCGTTCCGCCATGCTCGCGTTCCACTCATCGCCCCCGGGCAGGTTCGCCGTCTTAAATAGCGGAGGATCATAGCCAGCCTCCGCATAGCGGCAGGCGACCTCGTACACAATCTGCTCCGCGATAGCGATAGCCGCCAAATTCGACGCCGCGCCAGCGCGCATTTCGCTTCCCGGAATTTCCAGGGACGCATCCCCCACTTCCGTGCAATTGTCTATGGCGATATCCACCGCCTCATGCAGTTTCTTGTCTTGGCCAATGCCGAATCCCGCGGCCTGGCTTTGCCTGCGCGACACAATGCCGATGGTGTGCAGCCCAAGGTCCCGGGCGTGAATCGCCATCTCCACCGGCACGGCGTTCTTTCCACTATTAGACACCACCATGAGCACGTCGCCTTCTTCCGGGGCTTCGCGTTGCAGAATGATCCGCGCCAAACCGGGGATACGCTCCAGTTTCATGCTCGTAATGGGACCGTCATGCTGCATTAGCGCCGGGAATAGAACCGCGTTGACAGGCGCCAACCCTCCAGCCCGGAAATAGAGTTCCTCGGCGATCATGTGGCTATGGCCCGTGCCAAAGACATGCCATACCTTACCTTTCATCAAGGCCTCCGCCACCACGGCCGAGGCTTGGGCAATGGCGCTGGCCTGGGTCTCTTCTATCCGCTGAAGAACCTCACGGGCTTTCTCGAAAAAGGCGAACATATCGAAAATCCTCCGTTCCCACTATAGCAACTTGGCGAAGCCTCGCGCCAGTCAAGGGCCGCCTTCATTGACAAGTATGGGCCAATTATCGAGAATACCCGTGTTGAACTCCGCTTTTCCGCGCATAGGAACCAAGGGGATGCGTGGACTCCGATAACTCCCACTGGAGCCTCTTCTGGCCGGAGTCCATCATGACAAAGCAAACCAACACAACAGGAAAGGAGTCACCATTATGGCCGAACTAGGCTATGGAATCATTGGGTGTGGGAATATCGCGCCCATTCATGCGCAAAGCGTGACCGAGGTCGAGAATGCCCGGCTTGTGGCGGTATCGGACGTGCGGGAAGAGACCGCTCAGAAGCTCGCCGCTCAATACGGCGGCGAGGTGTACACGGATTATCACGAGATGCTCAAGCGCGGCGACCTCGACGCGGTGAGCATCTGCGTGCCCAGCGGCATGCGGCTGGAGATCGCAAGGGACTGCGCGGAGGCGGGCAAGCATATTCTTGCCGAAAAGCCACTGGAAGTCTCCACGGAACGCATTGATCAACTCATCGCCGCCACCGAGAAGGCGGGCGTCACGCTGGGTTGTGTGTTTCAACACCGTTTGTCCGAAGCGGCTTGCAACATCCGGGAGGCGATCAAGCAGAATCGCTTCGGCAAGCTGGTGCTGGGGGACGCGTACGTCAAGTGGTATCGGAGCCAGGAATACTACGACAGCGGAGACTGGCGCGGCACGTGGA
>SKRY01000210.1 GCA_007118235.1 Candidatus Hydrogenedentota bacterium
GGCCGCGGGTTCGAATCCCGCCCCGTTCACCATCTGTACGAACAACTCACTTGCACGCACACCTTGATGTGTGTTATCGTTACCATCCGATCTTCGGCGTCCCCATCGTCTAGCCTGGCCTAGGACACCGCCCTTTCACGGCGGCGACAGGGGTTCGAATCCCCTTGGGGACGCCAATTTTTTCTCTCCTTGTTGAGGCCATTCTCCTCCCCGTTCCCGGGGCTCATGCGCCTCTACGTTTCTCTCCTCTCTCTCTTGTTCTCCCGAACGAGCGCCGGTTTCCGAGGCGAGTTGTCTCGGGGTATACTTGGGTCTTGAAGAGCATTGTCTATTCGTGCGGCGTGATGTAGCCGAAAGGCGCGCAGGATGAACGAGGGCGCAATTGAGGCGGTAAATATCTGCAAGGCGTATGGGGACGCTGAGGCGTTGAATGATGTTTCCCTGAGCTTTCGTCCCGGCGAAGTGCATGGTGTAATTGGGGAGAGTGGGGCGGGTAAGAGCACGCTGGCGGGCATCCTAGCGGGCGCGATTCAGCCCACGAGCGGTCATGTCGAAGTGGGGGGGCGGCAGGTTGTGCTGGATACGCCCGGCAGCGCGTTTCGCCACGGCATCGCGACGGCGCACCAAACGTTCGGCCTGGTCCCCCGAATGACCGTCGCCCAGAACATGTTTCTCGGTCACATGCCCCGGAAATGGGGCGGCTTGGCGGTCGATCGGCCCACGCTCTATCTGCGCGCGCGGCGCGTTCTCGAAGAGTTTGGTATTCCCCTGGAAGCGCGCCGCAAGGGCCGCCGCCTTGGAACAGCGGAGCGGCAATTGCTCGAGATCGCCAAGGCCGTGGCCCGCGCGCCAGCGCTGCTGGTGCTTGATGATCCGGCGTCGGCGTTGAGCCAAGGGGAGCGGGAGGTCCTGTTCCGCCTCATCCGGCGGCTCGTGAAACAGGACACCGCGGTCGCGTATCTCTCGCCCCGCTTACATGAACTGCGCGAGGTGGCGCACCGCGTCAGCGTATTGCGCGACGGCAACCTCGCGGCTACCCTACGTGTCGAGGAAGCCACGCCGCAGCGCGTGCCCGAACTTATGGCCGGGGACGCCATGGAGCGCATTACGCGGCCTCCCCTCTGGGAGCAGCGGCATCCCGTGCTGAAGGCCGAGGGCTTGACCCGGCGGGGCGCGTTTTACGGCGCGGATGTGTCCGTGCGCGCCGGGGAGATCGTGGGCATTGCGGGACAGCGCGGCGCGGGCCAGACCGAATTGCTCCGCGCGATCATCGGCGCCGGCCCCCTCGACGCGGGCGCAGTCACCGCGGGAGGGAAGCGCATCACCCGGCCCACGCCCAAGCGAATGAAGCGGCTCGGTTTGGCGTACGCGGAGTGTGGGGCCGTGGCTGACGAATGGTTTCGTGACGAGGCGCGTGTCCTGCTGTTGGACGAACCCGCCCGGGGCGTGAACACGCATACCCGGCGGCGCATTTGGCGGCGAATCGCCGAGGTGAGCAGCGAAGGCGCCGGCGTACTCTGGGTCTCGACCGAGCTGGACGCACTTACCGCAGTATGCCATCGCATACTGGTGATGCGCCGTGGCTATATCCAGAGCGAAGTGAAGGGGGAAGCCGTGACGCCGCGGGAGCTTGAAGACCTATGCGCTGGCGCGTGAGCGTGGCTTTTCCCTGCGTGGAGGGAATCAGCGCATCTCCTGGCCGCCGGTGACGTTGATGGCCTGGCCGGTCATGTAACCGGCGTCGCTTGAGGCGAGGAACACCACCACGTTGGTGACGTCGCGGTATTCGCAAGACCGTCTCATGGGCACTTGGTTGATATATTTCTGGCGCACCTCTTCTTCCGGGATGCCTTGCGTCTGAGCGTATTGCTTGAACAGGCTGTTCACCCACAGCGGCGAGTTCAACAGGTTGCCCGGGCACACGCTATTCACGCGCACGCCGCGATCGGCGAATTCCAGCGCCAGGCTCTGGGTCACGCCGATGCCGCCAAACTTGCTGGAGGCGTAGGCGCTGTTCTTGTAGCTGCCTTTCTTGCCGGACTTCGAATTGATCTGCACGATGCTTCCGCCGCCATGTTCGAGCATCACGCGGGCGGCTTCCCGCGCCGTAACGAAGTAGCCCACGAGGTTCACGTCGATGACCTTGCGCCATTGGGCTGCGTCAAACTCGATGGAATCGCCCGCGATGAGAATGCCCGCGTTGGCCACGCAGATGTCGAGTCCGCCCAAGGTTTGGGCCGCCTCGTCCATGGCGTTGCGCACGGCTTCGGCGTCCGTCACATCCACGGTGCGGGCGTGCACGGATCGCCCCGTCTTCGCCGCCACGTCCTTGGCGGTGGCCTGTATGGCTTCGAGGTTCACGTCCCATCCGACGATGTCGCAGCCTTCCTCGGCGAGATGTTCAACGATGGCGGCGCCCAGCCCCTGAGCGCCGCCGGTCACTACCGCTTTGCTTCCATCCAATCGGGCCATTACGCATACATCTCCAATAGGGCTTGCTCGGCCTCGTTAGTCCAGATGTTGTTCGGACCGAGCTTATCCGCGAGTTCCGGGAGCCGCTGGGGGATTTCCCAAATCGGTGTGAGCGGCAGTTCGAGCACTTGGGGATAGATCACGATCTTACCCGGGAACCAACCTTCTTTTACCCCCTTGAGGCCTTCCTTGGCGGCGCTTAGCCCGCCGATGGCGGCCACGCTCATGTTTGTGTTGAGCTGTCCCGCCTCCACCATATCGAGGACCTTTCGCATGTCGCTGATGCGCGAGCCGCTGGTGCCATAGAGCTTGACGCCCCGGCAGAGGTCGCGCAACGGCGCTTCGGCGGTGTTGCCGACGCCCACCCCGGCGAAGATGTTCACCAGCGCTTGATCCGCGGCGAATTGAAGGCTATCCGTCACCAGCCC
>SKRY01000372.1 GCA_007118235.1 Candidatus Hydrogenedentota bacterium
CGCCAATGTAGGTGTGATTATAGCCGTACCCGCCGGTGCCTGATTCGAATGCGTTCGAGACCTCGCCCGCCTTGCGGTACTCGAGAAAGACCGGACACTCCTTGACGCGGGCGTCGGGGAGGTATTCGGCAAGGGGCCCGCGATCGGGATCAAACTCCGAGGTTCCATCCGCCGTTTCGCGCTCGCCGTGCCACCGCACACGGCCGCCGAACCCATCATGGATGTCTGGGGCGGCGGGAACATAGCGGCCGTTCCATTCGTTGGCGTACATCGTGTTGGCGAGATAGAGCTGCCGGAGGTTGCTGAAGCATTGCACCGACCGGGCCTGTTGCCGGGCGCGGGAGAGGGCGGGCAACAAGATCGCCGCGAGCAGCGCAATAATGCCAATCACGATCAGCAGTTCGATGAGGGTCATTCCGCGTCGATTATGCATGGCTCGGGCCTCGTGAAACGCGCCAGGCGCCCAGGGTGAGCAGGGAACCGCCCACAAGCAAGATGATGGCGGGAAGCGATAGGGGCGTGGGCGTGAAGCCCGCGCCGGAAAAGCTTTGCTCGCCAAGATATTCGGCTTGTTCGCTGTCGCCGAAGACGCGTAGGGTGAATATTTCGTCTTCTGAGTGCACTTCCACAAAGAATGTAGCGTACCCCCCCGAAAGCACGACTTGATGACCGGGCTGGCTGCCGTCCGCGTCGCCTGAGACAATGACCGCATTCGTTACGTCGATAGTGAGCAGCGTGCCGTCGCTCACGGTGTTTCCGTGCAGATCGGTTACAGGCCCCACCGTGACCGGAACGGTAATGGGATCCTCGCCGTCGGGCGTTCCCATCCGAAGCGGGGCGGGCGGAGCCGGCTCGGCAGGCGTGACGGCATACCGCAGTTCGCCGTAGGCCGAGCCTTCCACCGAGGCCGCGCTGATGTACACGGTTCCCGCCTCGGCCCCGGGGCGGACGAGAAACTCGATGCGCCCGTCTGCGCTGGCCGTCTGGATGCCAGACCGGTTGGGATCGGCGTCGGACGAGGCAATCTCGCCCCGTGTTGTGACAACCGTGAACAACGCGCCATCGCCTACGGGATCGCCGTCCCCATCCCGGATGATGTCCGAGGTGACGGTCACGAGGGTTGCGGGATGGGCGGGCATGGCTTCCGGCGGGTCCGCGCTGAGCACGATGGCGCCTTCAGGGCCGGGCGTTTCGGGAGCGCCTTCGCCCTCCGGGGCGGCGAGGATGAAAGTCCCGGAATACCGGCTGCGGAACGTGACCGTGCGCGGTCCAGGGTTTACCTCGACCGATGAGATGCCGTCCGATACGTATTGCCCATTGCTATGGCGAAAGGGCCGCAGGTCCCCTTCATCGAGTCCAGTAATCTCCGAGGCGCGGTAGGCGATCCGGAACTGAGCCGGTTCAATGCCAGCCTCCACGAAGTCGGATTCGCTGGATTCGAACGTGCGCACGGCCGTGCTCTTCACGTAGTCTGCCTCGGACAACGTCCCGCCGGGGTCGTTCTCCTCGCGGATATCCACGACGACATTGAACGCGCGATTGTCCTCCGTGCGGCGCTCGCCCGCGTAGAGCCGGATGCGGTTGCCATTGGCGTCTTCCGCCTCGCCGAGAACCGTCCCGGGGCTGCTTCCCCCCTCAATGGCGGGGATTTCCAGCGGCAGGACCGTGTTCTCGGGCCGCTCGGGATCCGCGCCCACGTAGCGCTCCCATGCGTCGAGGATGCCGTTGCCGCTGGTGTCCACGTCTGGCGCAACAGCGCCGACGGCCATGATCTCGGAGGACGACGTCCCGAGCATCCCCATCTGGCGATCCACCAGCGTGGTGAGCCGGATGTATTCGAACTCTGTTATGCCGGCCGGTTCCCCATTGGCGTCCACGGCCCATTCAATCGCGAAGGCGTCGCCCCCGCCGGCCCGGGGCGTATGCTGCACGCGCAAGGGATCGGAGGGACGGACATAATTGTCGAGATACGGCTGCATCGTGGGCGATAACTTGGCGTAGCCCCAGTTGTACTGGATGTCATCCGTATCCGGATCGCCATCCGTGGCGTTCGGGTTGTGGATGGCGCCCGCCAGCAAATAGGGATCATTGGCGTTGGTGGAGCCCGGCGGCTCCTCCACCCGCGGGAACGGGACGGGATCGAATCCCCGGCTTCCCGGGATAAGGTGCCAAGGCCCTTCGGGATCCTGCGCGATTTCGACGATGGCCGGTTCTTGATAACGCCGTTGCGGATTGCCCCCCACCCAGAAGGCGTTGGACCACACGATGAAGTCGAGCCCCATGGGATTGGCGGGGTCCTGCACGACTGGATTCGCCATGCGCAAGGTGATGCTGCCTCCCGCGGCCCCGAGACTAACGATGGTCTCGTTGTTGGGAACCATGGGGCCAAAGCCCCGGGGCGGTCCCAGGGCCTTGGCCGGATCGTCATAGGGCGCTACATCGCCCACCGGCTCGTAGGCGATCACCTCGGCGGCGAAGGGATCGTGCGGATTGTCCGCGCTGGCCGGCAAAACCACCGCGGCCAGCGCGGCGATCAGGGCTGAGCATAAGCGTTGCATCATGGACGCCTCGTATGGGATGTGCGTGGTTGCCTACTCAATTCCAAGCACCGTGTTGATGACCGTCTGGATATCCACGGCGTTCACCGTGCCGGTGCGTGTCACGTCCGCCATGGCGGCCACACGGGAATCCGCGGGCTCAATGCCCAGCACCACGTTGATGACGGTCTGGATGTCTTGAGCGTCCACCGTCCCCGTCCGGGTGATGTCGCCAAATGGCAAGCTCTCGAAAGGCGTCTCCGAAACCCACGCGCTCAGTAGCGGCGCATCGCTGTAAATCGTGCCAATGACAAGTACACGCCCCGTTGCACGGTTATACGCCGCTTGATACAAATGGC
>SKRY01000163.1 GCA_007118235.1 Candidatus Hydrogenedentota bacterium
ATTGGATTGGGACGACCGGCAAGGCGGCGGCGCCCCGCGCAGCGAAAACGCCGCGCCCCGGTCCGAAGGCGCGTCCGGGCGTCCGCAGCCCCGGCCCATTGAGGAGCCCATCCCCGAGGACGATATCCCGTTCTAGCGGTCCCTGTTAACGGAACAAGAACGCCCTCTTTCGAGGGCTTGCATAAGGTTTTGAACACATGGCGAGAGCATCAAGAAGCAAGACGCGCATAAAGAAGCGTAAGAAGAAGACCTCAACTCGGAGAAAAGTATCGAGGTTGACTGTTGACGGCGTGGTGCACATCGACTACAAGGATGTGGCCATGCTCAAGCACTATGTGACGGAGCGGGGGAAGATCATCCCCCGGCGGATCACGGGCGCGACCGCGAAACACCAGCGGATGCTGACGCAGGCCATCAAGCGGGCGCGGCAGATCGCGCTGTTGCCGTACACGGCGGAATAACCGGCGGTATCCCCCGTTTTGGCCGGGCCGCTCTCCTGCAGCAGGTGAAAGATGCGGTTTAATCAAGGCGCGGCCATCTACCTGGTGGTGATTGGTTCGCTGTCGGCTCTCTTCTGGGGAGCGGCGGCCGGGCACGAAACCGGGGAATGGATATTCCTCTTGCAGGCGCTCCTGTTTCCCTTGCCAGCGGCCCTTTACATGGCCCGGCGGGAAATCGGCCGGGCGTGGGCCTGCGTGGGGGTTCCGCTTCTCTTATCCTTGGCGGCTGGCCAAGGATTCGCGGAGGCGCTGCCCGTCACCGCGGCCGCGTTCGGCGGATTGGCCATGGGGGCGGGTCTAGCGCACGGCAAACGGTTCGGCTTGATCCTGGCCGAGTTCGCCGCCTTGGTCTTTGGGGCAAGCGTGACGGCTGTATTCCTGGAGTGGGACGCCTGGATGGGTTGGGCGTTTCGCGCAAAGGCGGCCGCCGCCCGGGATGCGGAAGGCGGCGGCGAGGCGGCGCAAGCCCAAGCCGACATGGTGGCCTGGCTTCATGAGCACTGGGCCTCGCTAGGGTTCGGCTTTTTGTTTTCGCTCGTGCTGCTCCTGGGCTTCGGTCTGTTGGCGGTGGCGGCCTGGATGGGCCATCATCAGACGGATTCCGGCCGGCGGTTGCGCGATGTGAGGCCGCCCGACGCGCTCGTATGGGCCGTCATCGCGGCGGGGTTCCTGTGGATTGCCGATTACCAGTGGCCCAACGAGCTGGTTCGGCACATCAGTTGGAACACCCTCGCGGGCCTAATGGCGGTTTACTGGCTCAACGGACTGCTGATTCTGGTTTATGCGTTATGCGCCCTGCGGCTGCGGGCCGCGTTCCGTATGCTTATTGTGATTGGCGTGCTTTACGTCGGCATGGGATCCGCGTTGAGCGTGGCCGGTCTGTTCGATACATGGTTGGGATTCCGGCAACGCATTGACATGGCGGCGGCTTACGCGCAGGGTTCGTCACACCAGGATTGAACGTGTGGGATAGCGGCACTCGCCGCTGTTTCGAAATACATAACCCGCTGTTTTTCCGCCCCATGGCGGAATCCCGGCGGATTTTGATACGCCCTTAGGGAGGTTGAACAAACCATGAAAGTCATTCTGCGTGATAGTGTGGAAGGTCTCGGCGAAATCGGCGAGACTGTCACGGTGAAAGACGGGTACGCCCGGAATTACCTCATCCCCCGCAAGGTGGCGGTATCCGCCGATTCGGGGAGCGCCAAGCAGATCGAGCATGAAATGCGCAACATCCGGCGGCGCGAGGAGAAGAAGCGCGCCGAGCTGATGGACGACGCCAAGAAGCTGGAGAAGACGACGGTCAACCTCGTCATGCGGGCGGGGCCGGAAGAGCGTTTGTATGGCTCGGTGACGCCAGCGCACATCGCGGACCAGCTCAAGGAACAGGGATTCGCGGTGGACCGCAAGAACCTCAACATCCCCGAACCCATCAAGACCCTGGGCATTCACAAGGTGGCCGTGCGTTTGGGGCTGGGCGTGGAGGCGCAGGTCAAGGTCTGGGTCGAAAAGGAAGGCGGCGGCGAATCCGAGGAAACCGTCAAGACCGAGGACAAGCCCGAACCCGCCGCGGACAGCAAAGGCGCCGGAACGGACGGGGAGCCGGACTAAATTGGCCGGCAACAGCCGGAAGCGAAACGTCTCCAAGCCCGAGTTTGACCGCGTACCGCCCCAGAATATCGACGCCGAACGCTCGGTGCTGGGGGCGATGCTGCTCAATCCGGACGCCCTGGGAATAGCTATTGAGATCCTCCACGAAAGCGCGGAGGATCTTTTTTACGCCGAGGCCCACCAGTGCATCTATGAGGCCATGGTGGGGCTGTTCCGCGCCAATCGGCCGGTGGATAGCGTCACCTTGGTCGAGCAGTTGAATCGAAACGGGAAGCTGGACGCGGCGGGCGGAGCCACGTACGTGGCCGAACTCACGAGCGCCGTGCCCACCTCGGCCAATGTGGACTACTACGCCCAGATCGTGCTGGACGCGGCCATTCTCCGTAAACTGATCACGGCCTGCAGCCGCCTTTCGCACGAGGCCTATAACGTCGAGGGCGAAGTGAGCGATGTGCTGGATCACGCCGAGCAAGAGATCTTCAGCATCGCCCAGGACCGCCAGCTCAATCCGATCCACAAGGTGAGCGACCTCATCGACAAGAGCATCGAACAGATCGAGGCGATCATCAAGGCTCACAAGGGCATTACCGGGCTCGCGACGGGGTTCTCCAAGCTTGACGAGATGCTCTCGGGTTTTCAGCCCTCCGATATGCTCATCCTCGCCGCCCGGCCCTCGGTGGGCAAAACGGCCTTCGCCCTGAACGTGGCCTCGCACGCCGCCGTCAAGGAGAACCAGCCGGTCCTGCTCTTCAGCCTGGAGATGTCCAAGGAACAGCTTGTCCA
>SKRY01000191.1 GCA_007118235.1 Candidatus Hydrogenedentota bacterium
CCGCCTCAAGCACGCGAAAGGTCCACGTGCCCGCCGGAAGCTGCCGGACGCCCGTGGAATGGCGCAAGGTCATGGGCCGCCGGGAGTGAATCGCCACGTGCGGCGCGTCCTCCACCACAAGGACGCGAACCCTGGTTTCGGCGAGCCGCTCCGGCCGATGATCCGGGGGGACTTCCACGCTCGGAGGCGGGCGTTTCTCCACGGGGGGACGCGTTGGCCCAGGTGGTGGATGCATTTGACACCCCACTACAACGGCCAACGCCATAGCCAGCATCACTCCGCGGCGGCAAGACGAAAACCACAGTACTTGGCTTGACAAGCATTCAAAAGGCATGGCGAACTCTTCGCGCTGACTAGGTCAAAGATGTCCCGCAATCGCGGCGGGCTTGCGCCTATCTTACCGTTCATGGCGCCACGCGCCAAACGGATGCCGCACCTCTGGGTCCGTGCGCCGTATTGTAACACTTCGCGCGTGAGCGCCGCCTTTTGCGGCGGGTCTGGCGCGGTGCTATACTCGCAGCCACGGGCGGCCCGTGGGGCGCATGGACGAGTTAGGAAGGGGAGCGAAACGCGATGGCTTTGGATGTGGTGACGGTGGGGGTTGTTTGCGCGGATGTCATGGTCAAACCCGTGGACGCGTTTCCAGAGCGGGGCAAGCTAACGGTCGTCCCCCAGTTGGAGATTCACCTCGGCGGTCCGGCGGCGGTCACGGCGGCGGTGTTGTGCCGTCTTGGCGCCTCGGCGGGCTTCATCGGCAAAGTGGGGGAGGACGGCTTCGCGGACTATGTGCGGGCGAGGCTGAAGCGCGATGGGGTCAACGTCGAGCATGTGACCACGGATCCCGCGCATGGCTCCGCGGCCACGGTGGTGCTGGTGGGAAGCGACGGAGAGCGCACTTTTCTTCATCAAGTGGGCGCCAACGCGGCCATTAGTGAAGATGACATCGACCTGGATTTCGTGAAACAAGCCAAGGTCTTCCATTGGGGCGGTCCCGCGATTACGCCAGGGCTGGATGGACCCCCGATGGGCCGCATCATGAAGAAGGTCCGGGCCATGGGCGTCAAGACCTCGATGGACACGGTCTACGACGGAAAAGGCATCTGGTATCCGCATATTGAGCCCGTGCTGCCCCACCTGGATCTGGCTATGTCCAGCTTGGAAGAAGCGCGGCGCTACACGGGCAAACAAACGCCAGAGGAAATCGCCGATTTCTTCCTCTCGTTTGGGGCCGAGGCGGCCGTGATCAAGCTGGGCCACGAAGGGGTGTACTTGAAGAACCGTGAGGGGGCCGCGCATCATCTGCCGGCGTACAACGTAACTCCCATCGATACGACGGGGGCGGGTGACGCGGCCTGTGGCGGATTCTTGTACGGGTATATCAACGGCTGGGACCTGGAGCGGTGCGGCCGGTTGGGCAACGCCGTTGGCGGATTGACCGTCCAGGCGATGGGCGGGGGCGAGGCCCTCGAATCCCTGGAGGCGGCGTTGGCCTTCATGGAGCGGACCGAACTCAAAGCGGAGTGATTTCGCACGATGGGTAACATGGCGGCGGTTATGCTATTGACAGCGGGACTCCTCCTGGCTCAAGGCGGGGGTGTGGTGCATCAGGAAGACCTGGGGCCCCCGGGCGGGATGGCCCCCGAAAGGGAGGAGCCTCAACGGGAGACGCCCGCGCCTTTTGTCGAAGCCGAACCCGTGGAGGAAGACGAAGAGGAAGCCTTTGCGCCTTCCGAGCCTCCGGAGGAGCCGGAGCCGCGCGATGAACCTGAAACGCTCCCCCAGCCACGCCCGCAACCTCGGCGCTCCGTGCCTGCCTTTTGGTTCGTTCTGCCGAACTGATGGGGCCCCGATGGGTTCGAGCCGCGCGGTAACGCGCCAACATGTGAGGATACGGTGATTCGCAAGGGTGTGGGAATTCTGCTTTGGCTGGGTGTGGCCTGGGCGTGCGCGGCTGGTCCGATTCTTGTGCCCGCCGACGGCGAGACGCGGCCTGACGTGTATGCCGCTGACAACGCTGGCTCGGCTGGGGGGCCGTACGCCCAATTCAATGGCGGGAGCCGGAACGATGCCGCCGGGGACGCCGAGAATGAACCCACTCCTCCCACGTTGGACTACATGCCCGCGGATCTCGATGAGATCAAGGACGAACCCAGCCCCCGGCGAGGCCGCCGTTTCCAGTTGGCTCCGGAAGGGACCGTCCCCGAGGATGGCGAGATCCCGTTTGAATTCCGGCGGCCTTCCCCCTTGGACGGCTTTGAACCTGGTCCCCCCTCGATTGGGGACATTTTCGACGAAGGGCTACGTCTAGGCCCAATGGAAACGCGCTTCCGCCGGCCCGATCTGACCGAGCCCTTCGACCTGCTCGACGGCGAATCCCTCGAATATTCCCCCCAGACCGGCGAGTTTCAAGCCATGGGCAACGTGCACATGCATCTCGACGGCACGGATGTGCGCGCGGGTTCGCTCCATTTCAACCGGGAAGCCGGGGTTTTCCGGGCGCTTCACCGTATCGTGGCCGAGCAAGAAATGGCGTGGCTCATGGCGGATGAACTGGAATACACCTTTCCGCCGGATGATACGGACGAGGACTTCCCCGAGGAGGCCCCGGACGTTTTCGTCGCCAATGATGATGAGGAGGAAGAGGCGGAACCGGCGCGGTCGCGCCAAGGGGCGGTCGAGGCGCGCGGCCTCCATCTGCGCGAACCCGGCCGGGAACTTTTGGCCGACCGGCTATACTACGACTTTGACGCCCAGACCGGCGAGGCCGAAGGGGTTAGGGGGAGGGCGGATATCTTCCACTTCGGGGCCGAACGCCTGCGCGTGCTGGGCCCGGCCGGCGCGGAAGGGGAGAAGGTTTGGGTGACCACCTGCGACCACGATCCCCCGCATTACCG
>SKRY01000335.1 GCA_007118235.1 Candidatus Hydrogenedentota bacterium
AAATTGGCCGATATCATGAAGGAGGGCCGCCACCGTGAGATTCCGCAAATCCTCCCGGCTCAATCCGCACGCCTCGCCCAACCGCACGGATAAGGATTCCACCCGCGCGGCGTGACTTCCCTTGAACTGTCCTACTTGATTGATTAGATTAGACAACACGCGGACGGATCCGACGAAACCGCTTTCCATCTTCTCAAGTTCGGAGATGGTGCTGCGAAAGTTTTGGGTCACGTCGTTGAGCTGATCGCGCAGGGTCTGGGTGGCCTCGTTGATTTGGCGTTTCACATCCGTCTTCGCGGTGGAGATGCTGGGGGTCACGGGTTTGACGGCGGGGGCCTCCATACGGCCTCGCGTGCGCCGTTCGAGCATTAGGCGCACCTTTATGGCGAAAGCGGGATAAGTAACCGGCTTAAAAGCAATATCATCGACGCCGCGCTGGTAGAGATCCTCGACGATCTTGGGTTCGGCCACCGCAGTCAGTACGACGACGAGTGGCGGATGGGGATTCTCCAACACTTCCGTTATCAGCTTATGCCCATGAAAACGTGGCATGCGCAGATCGGCGACCACGACATCATACCTTTGCTGGCCCAGCTTTTGCTGGGCTTCAAGGCCGTCGGCGGCGGGGTCACAACTGAAGCCTTCCTGCCTCAGCGCACGGCTGGTCAAGGCCCGCACCTGAGTCTCGTCATCCACCACGAGCGCCCGGTAAGCCGGTTTGCTATTCATATGCCTTCTCCCGCGCTCCGAGCGCATCCCGCACCGCGGAAGCAAGGGAGTGCTGACTAAAAGGCTTTCGCAGCAACTTCAATTCGCCGTCCAGGGGACCGTACCGCTGTAAGACATCGGTGCTATAAGCGGACATGATTAGGCACCTCATGTCCGGCTGTGCTCTGGAGAGGCGCCGCCACACCTTGTACCCGTTCATCCCCGGCATCACCATGTCGGTGAGGAGCAGGTCAATGGCGCCGGCATGCGACGCGGCGGTGTCGAATGCCTGCCGTGGACCGCATGCCGTCAACACCGTATACCCGAGGCGCTCGAGAAAGCGCTTGGTTATGTTGAGTACGGGCTGTTCATCCTCCACCACAAGGACCGTTTCCGCGCCCCGCGGCATCGCTGGGCTGAAGGAGTCCGCATCCTGTTCCTGGGCCGCCAGCGCGGAAGGCAGATACACATCAAACCGCGCGCCCTGGCCCGGAACGCTGGAAGCTCTAAGGTACCCTTTGTTCTGCTTAACAATTCCGTAAACCGTGGCCAGACCCAGCCCCGTGCCCTTGCCCACCTCCTTGGTCGTGAAGAAGGGTTCAAAGACGCGCGCCAAGGTCGCTTCATCCATCCCTTGCCCATTATCCTGTATGGAAAGCGCCACATAATCCCCTGGGATGCAGCCGGGATGCTGGCCGCAGTACGCATGGTCCAACGTGGCGTTACTGGTCATAATAGTGATCTCTCCGTTTCCGCCAATGGCGTCACGGGCGTTGATTGTCACATTCGCCACAATCTGATCAAGCTGAGTGGGATCAACTTCAACACGCCAGAGCCCCGCGCCGGGTTTCCAAGTCAGTTCCACGTCCTCGCCAATCAAGCGCCGCAACATCTTGAGCATGCCTTCCACTGTTTCGTTGATGTCAAGGAGTTCCGGAACCGAGGTCTGCTTGCGGGCAAAGGCCAGAAGCTGGCGCGTGAGATCGGCGGACTTCTTTGCTGCGCTGGTAATCTCGCTGAGTTCGTCGTGGATGGGCTCGCCGGGTTCGGCGGCGCGTATGATTTCAGCGTTTCCCAGGATTACGCTCAGCATGTTGTTAAAATCGTGGGCCACGCCCCCCGCCAATTGGCCGACGGCCTCCATTTTCTGCGCCTGCCGGAGATCGGCTTCGAGCTTCGAGCGTTCCTGTTCGTTTTCGCGCCGTTCCAAGGCGAGGGAGAACGTGTTCGCGAGGGTCTCGAGCACCTGAACATCCTCGGTGATCCACTCCCGCTCTCGACGCAACGTATCAAAACCCAAGAACCCTCGCGCCTTGTTCTGCCACCCCAAAGGAATCAACAACACGGACTGAACCCCTTGCTCGTTGAACACTCTCCTCTCCGCTCCAGCTTCCGGCGGTAAGTCCCCCAACCGTGAAACGTGAACGGTTTCGAATCGCAGTAGACGCTCCATCCACCACGGGTACATTCTAAGGGGAACGGCTTGAAACTTGTCCTTCTGGGAGACAAATTCCGAGGCGCACCAATCGTGCGCGCAGCTGAAGTTTTCGCCATTATCGTCAAGGAGAAAAACGTAACACCGGTCGGCCTCCGCCACCGGGCCCACGCCGCGCAAGGCGGCCTCAATAGCCAGCTCCGTTTCGGTGAGCGGCAGATTGATGAAACGTATGGAGGCCTCCGCCATGAAGCGTTCGAGGTCGATGCGCCGCCGCAGCGCCGCCTCGGCCTCCTTTCGCGCGGTGATATCAATCCCAATGGACAGAAACTCCGCCTCTTCCCCCTCGCCGTTCCTGAGCGGGAGATCGGTCCAGTGAAGCCAACGCCGGGAGCCGTCAACGGCCATAACCTCGTGTTCCATACTTACCGGCCGCGGGGCGCCCGTCAGCTCCGCATAGCGCTTGGCCACTGCTTCCCGGCTGTTCTCCGGGACGAAGTCGAGCCAACGCTGTCCGTTGATGTCCGAACCGTTCGCAAATAACTGTTTATACAATTCATTTGCATATGTCAGGGTGGTATCGGATTTCCACTCACAAACCGCGGCGGGAAGACTATCCACAATAACACGCATATTATCCTGGTTCTCCTTCAGGCGCTGTTCCAACTCGGCCGCTTCGATTGTTGAAACATGATGAAATGAAGTCATTTTACTTCCCTCTCTACCGGCGGATGTGTTTAACTCTTTC
>SKRY01000302.1 GCA_007118235.1 Candidatus Hydrogenedentota bacterium
GACCCGGCGGGTAGCCCCCTCGCACCAGTGCTGGTCCCACATGTCGCAGACCACGGCGGCGGTTTTGGCGGGATCCCACTGCGCCCGCTCATGGGTGACGCGGAAGGCGCCGTCTTCGCCCACGGATACCCGGGACCGGACCGTGAACGAGTGCATATCCGCCTCATCCGCTGCGGCGGGCGCCCATGCGGTCCCAGCGAGGATCACGACAAGCGAGAGCAATCTCACGAGGTTGGCGGAAACAACTGGGACGTATTGGCTAAACATGTGCATACTCCTTGGGGAATTCCCGGCTTTCATCACGCGCCTATGCTGCAAAAGAGCCTGTGAGACAGTGTACGGCCTCTTCCCTCGATATATCAAAGCCAGGGAGCGCCTGCGTGGCTTGGCTCCCTCCGGCTCGCGAGACCGGCAGCGCATTTGACATTCGCGGCCCGGTTCCATAAAATAGAGGATGAAAGCTGGTTATGCGAGTGCCGGAGTGGTGAAATAGGCAGACACGCATGGTTCAGGACCATGTGGGCGAAAGCCCGTGGGGGTTCAAGTCCCTTCTCCGGCACCATATTTATCATGCCCCCGGCCCCTGTTGCAAAGGGCGCCGGGGTTTTCTTCATCCCCAAGGTTACATCTCCTCAATAAGGAGGCCGGTTATGAGCCAAGCCGGACCCGGTTCCCCAGGCAACGTCATCGCGGCCTTGGCCAGTTTCTTCATTCCCGGCCTCGGCCAACTCCTACAAGGGCGTCCCATCCCGGCGCTGATTCATTTCGTGTTGGCGGCGGTGTTGTGGATCGTGTTATTGGGCTGGATCGTTCATCTGTGGTCCATTCTCGACGCGGCGTGGTTTCGTCCACGATAACGGGATAGAGGCATGGCGTTCGATTCCACCGATCCTGAACGTTGCCGGGGTGCGTTTGAACGGCTCTGGAACGCGGAACACAAGGCGTTGCGCGAGGCCGAGCAGACCATCCTCAATCAAGTCTCCCTGAATTTCCAGCGGCCGGAGTGGTCCGCCTGTTTGCAGGGTTGGAACAAGGCCACGCTTCACCTTCCCCTCCCTGAGAACGAAACCGAACGCATCCCTCAGGAGGCCGCGAAGTGCGCCTCCCTTGGCTTTCTCGCGGAGATATGCGGAGAACATGTTCAGGCGGTGCTGCGCATGGCCGAGGCCATGCGTTGGCAGGAGGCGGCCTATGTCACGCGCCCGTTTCCCGAACGGCTGCCGTGGGCCGCGGCCATGGGGGTTCTCATGAATGCGTGGTTCGTGAATCTGGCCGCGTGCAGCCGGGAAGGGAATCCAGATTACCAGAAACCGCTCAATGACGCCCTCGTCCAAGTGGGAAGCGGCATCGAGGGGGAGCATCCCACCCTAGCGTGGTTTCGCCGGAAGGAGTGGGACGTGTTCGACACGATGGACCGGTGCATGGCGTTTTTCCTCACAGCCGAGGGCGCGCGAGAGCATGCGGACGTGTTCTTCCGGTTCTTTCGCGATCTCCTTACCAGCCATGCCGTGTACAGCCCCTTCGCCGGCGTGGAGCCCCGCTTGTGGGAACAGCATGGCGAGATTGCCTTGGGCTATGTCTTGAATTGGAGTTACGTGCTTAAACGCCAGTTGGCCGCCGTGGATTTGCTTCTCGCTTGGATAGAGGACGACACGTCCCCGGCCCAGCGCACTCCCAAGATGGCGCCGCCCGCGTCCGTTGCGGAATTGGCGGTCCGGGGCCGTGAATACCACCAGGCCATCCCCGCGTTCTACCACGAGGTCATGGCCCCTGGCGCGAAGGCGGACGACCTGGCCCCGCCCCTATGGACCCTGCGAAATGCGTTGGGCGATTTGGTGAGCCTCGACGAAACGGGGTCCATGTCCGGCGCGTGAAAGGCTCCGCCGGAGGACCTACGGCCGCACGATGCGGAAGTCCGTGAATCGCATCCAGTGGTCCGCGCCTTCCGGGCCATGGTAGGTGACGATGGCGATGGCGTTCTCGTCGCCCAAGGGAAGTTCCCCCTTTGCCACTTCTTGAAATTCCTCTTGGCCCTCCTCCCGGTACATGGCCTTGTAGGAGCCGTCGTCCTCCAAGACCAGCCGAAGCTCCACGGTGTCCTTCTCCGTGTGCCGGAATCCGGGCACGATCACGATCTCATCGTCCACCAGTTCGTGAACGATCTTGAAGTCCGGTTCGCCTTCGTGGTACCAGGTCAGCCCCGCTTGCTCATATTGCTCGGTAGGAGGCCGTGTGAAGGTTATGGTCACCTCGAAAGCGAGCGGTCCCTCCACATCGGGCACTGGCCTGAGCAACGCATTTCGCACGGTATCGGCGTTGCCCGGCCTTGCACGAATCTCAAGGCTGCCTGCGGACAGCCGCCAATCCTCCGGGTCTTCCCTCAACCACGTCCAATCCTCATCCCATTCATCTTCATCGGTGAAGTTCGCCTCGAAGAACACCTCCTCATCGGGAGCGGAATCCCCGCCGGCCGCGAGAGCCATCGCCATCACCATCGCCAGTGCATGCATCGTCTTATTCCTTTCATGGTTTTCCAAGGACCCTGTGACGCCCACCCTTTTCGGAAGCAGTACTTCAGTCGAGCAAAAGAGACATCCGCCTTGCGGCGAGTATCGAATACTCTTCTCAACAAGGCGGATGTTTGTTTCCTGTGTGCTGCTGAATTAGCGGGCGCGCCGGGGCGCCTATACAGTGGAGCCAGCCTCTGTATCCTCGGCATCGCCGGTCTCGGGCGCTCCCTCGGATTCCGGCTCCTCATCCTCCGCCTCGGGCGTTTCCCCGGGCTCCGGCTCCACATCCTCCGGCTCCTCGGGCAAGCGGATGGGCTCGGCCTCGCGCAACAGGGCGCGCGCCCGCGTTAGCAGTTCTTCCGAGGCCTCGTCCCGCAAGGC
>SKRY01000324.1 GCA_007118235.1 Candidatus Hydrogenedentota bacterium
CGGCCCGGCGCCTGGGCGCCCGGGTGGAAGCCTTTGACACGCGGCCCGCCGTCGAGGGAGAAGTCGCCTCGCTGGGAGCGAAGTTCATCAAGGCGGATCTCGGCGAGACCGGCCAGACGGAACAAGGCTACGCCAAGGAATTGACCCCGGAGCAACAAGAGAAGCAACGCCAAGCCATGGCCAAGGTGTGCGCTCACTCCGATGTGGTCATCACCACGGCGCAGCTCTTCGGAAAGAAGGCGCCGCTCATCATCACGGACGCCATTCTGCAGGAGATGAAGCCCGGCGCGGTGGTCGTGGACCTCGCCGTGGAAACGGGCGGCAACGTGGAAGGCTCCCGCCTTGGTGAGGAGGCCGTCATCCATGGCGTCCGCGTCCTAGGTTATGGGAATTTACCGGGCCGGGTCCCTGTTCACGCCAGTCAGATGTATTCGGCCAACCTGGCCAACCTCATTGGTTCGTATTGGGACGATGAGAACAAGCGCTTTGTGTTGGACCGGGAAGACGAGATCATCCAGGGTTGCCTTGTCACTCACGAAGGCGAACTGGTGAACGAACGCATTCGGCAAGTCCGCGAAGCCGCGGGAACCGGATAAGGAGGGCCGTTAATGTCCAGCGAAATACTTCTGCTATTTACCTTTGTTTTGGCGATATTCTTGGGCGTTGAACTGATCTCCAAGGTGCCCTCCCAGTTGCACACGCCGCTGATGTCCGGGGCCAACGCCATCTCGGGGGTAACCATCGTCGGCGCGCTCGTGGCGGCGGGCAGCTTGGCCGAGGGCACGGTTAGCGTCGTGCTCGGCACGCTCGCCGTTGTGTTCGCCACCATCAATGTGGTTGGCGGGTATCTGGTGACCGACCGGATGCTGGCCATGTTCAAGACAAAGCAGCATGGGGGGGACAAGTGAATCAGGATACGCTAGTCCAACTTGCCTATATCGCCGCTTCGGTCCTGTTTGTTTATGGACTGAAGATGCTGAGTTCACAGCGCACGGCCAAGCGGGGCAACCTCGTATCGGCGGCGGGCATGTTAATCGCCGTCATCGCCACGCTAATCGGCCAGGACATGCAATACCAGTGGATCATCCTGGGCATTCTCATCGGCGGCGCCATCGGCGCCACCGCGGCGTTGCGCGTGCCCATGACGTCGATGCCCGAATTCGTGGCGCTTTTCAACGGGTTCGGCGGCATGGCGAGCCTTCTCGTTGGATGGGCCGAATACCAGCGGAACCTGCCGGAGTGGAGCGGGGGCGAACCCTCCTACATCACCGTGGTCGCCATCGCGCTGGCCGCGCTTATCGGTGGGCTGACCTTCACCGGCAGCCTCATCGCCTACGGCAAACTGAGCGAGACGCTCAACAGCAAGGCCATCCTGTACCGGGGACAGCAGATTGTTAATGCGGCGATCGTGGCCGTGGCGCTGATCGCCATCATCGTGTTTGCCATCAACGCCGATAACCCAACCACGGCCGCGTCCTACGCGCCGTTCCTGCTCCTTGTTGGCTTGGCGCTGGTGCTTGGCGTGCTCGCCACGATTCCCATTGGCGGCGCGGATATGCCCGTGGTCATCTCCTTGCTGAACAGCTATTCCGGGCTTGCGGCCTGCGCCGCCGGCTTCGTCATCATGAACACCATGCTCATCGTGGCGGGGTCTCTCGTGGGGGCCAGCGGCATGATCCTCACGGCCATCATGTGCAAGGCCATGAACCGTTCTCTGGGCAACGTGCTTTTCAGTGGTTTCGGTGCGGTCTCCACAGCCGGCGGCACGGCGAAACAGGGCGAGGCCAAGCCCATCACCCCGGAAGACGCCTATTACATCCTTGAGAACGCCCGCAGCGTGGTGTTCGTGCCGGGGTACGGCATGGCCGCGGCTCAGGCGCAACACGTGGTACGCGAACTCGGCGAGATTCTTGAGGATAACGGCAGCGAGGTAAAGTACGCCGTCCATCCTGTCGCGGGCCGTATGCCGGGGCATATGAACGTCCTTTTGGCCGAGGCCAATGTGCCCTACGAACAGCTCGTCGAGATGGATGAGATCAATCCCGCCATGGAATCCGTGGACGTGGCCATCGTCATCGGCGCCAACGACGTGGTGAACCCCGCCGCGCGGGAAGATCCCTCGAGTTCGATCTACGGCATGCCCATCATCAATGTGGATTATGCCCGCACGGTTTTCGTGCTCAAGCGCTCGTTGGCCTCCGGCTTCGCCGGCATCGAGAACGACCTGTTCTTCAAGGAGAACACGCGGATGCTGTTCGGAGACGCCAAGTCCAGCGTGCAGGCCGTCATAAACGAGATGAAAGAAGACGCCTAGAGAAGAAGGCGAGGCCCGCCCCTTCACGCGCGGGCGCGCCTCTCTCAATAGCAAGACTGCGGCCCCGGTCCAATCTAGGACTGGGGCCTTCTTTTATCCCGGTTACGTGAAACGGGGAAGGATAACGCTGGCGGGGACGCCACCGCCTTGCAAAACCGGCTTGCCGCTTGGTAACGTTAGTGAGGCGGCCGTTGTGAGCTTCGAAAGAGCGGCCTTCTTGCCCTTGTTCTGGCAGGCGCCCCCATCCCACCGGGCGATGCAGACCTACCGTGTCCTCCCTTGAGGGGGCAACTTGCGTTACTCTTGGCGCCGCTAACTGGACACTTCGGTTGGAACCAATAGGAGCACATGCATGATCCAAGCCGAGCATCTCACCATGTGTTATGGCCCCGTGGTGGCCCTGGACGATGTGTCGTTCGACGTGAGGCCCGGGGAGATTGTGGGCCTGCTGGGGCCGAACGGAGCGGGTAAATCGACGGCGCTCAAGATCCTCACGACCTATCTCCACCCCACCAAGGGCACGGCGAAGGTGGGCGGGTTCGACGTCATTGAGGCCCCACTCCACGTGCGCCAAATCATCGGCTATCTGCCCGAGATCCTGCCCTTGTACATGGACATGGAAGTGCGCGAGTACCTCCACTTTGTCGCCCGCGCGCGCGGTCTGCGCGGAAACAAGCTCCGCGAACGGATAGACGCAGTGCTGGATGCCTGCGCCCTGCGCCCCGTCTACCGCAAAATTGTCAGGGAATTGTCCAAGGGCTACAAACAACGCACGGGGCTGGCTCAGGCGCTTATCCATGATCCCGATATCATTCTCCTCGACGAACCCACGTCCGGGCTTGATCCTCACCAGATCCTGGAGGTGCGTCATCTCATCAAGGAATTGGCCAAGGGCAAGACGGTGATCCTTTCCACCCACATCCTTCAAGAAGTGGAAGCCGCCGCCGACCGTATCGTTATCATCAACCGGGGCCGAATCGTGGGCGATGGCTCGCTTGAGGACTTGCGCGAGCGGGCCAAGACCGCCGAACGGGCTCAGGTCACCGTTCAAGCCCCGGCCGAAGAGGCGAAACGGGCATTGGCGAACCTCGACAGCGTGACGCGGGTTGAACTCGTGGACAGTCACGACGGCTACAACTCGTTCGTTCTTCACGCGAGGGCTGGCAGTGAACCTTGGCGGGAGGCGGCGAAACTCGCCCAAGGGCGCAATTGGACCCTGCGTGAATTGAGGGACAAACCGCTGAGTCTGGAAGAGACATTTCTGGCCTTGACGAAACCGGCCGAGCAACCCGCGGCCGTTCACGTCCAGTAACACAGCAAAGGCAGAGGGTAATCACTTAATGAAGAACGTTTTCACAATATTCCGGCGCGACTTGGCGGCGTTCTTCAAGTCGCCCATCGGTTATATCTTCATGATCGTGTTCCTCGCTATCAGCGTGGGATTGTACATGGCGACGTTCTTTGCGCATCCCGTCGCCAATATGCGGGCCTACTTCTCGAATTTGCCCATGCTGTTGTGCGTCTTTATCCCCGCGGTCACGATGCGGGTTTGGGCCGAGGAACGCAAGGAGAACACATGGGAGATGCTCCTGACGTTTCCCATGCGGGCCACGGAGCTAGTGTTGGGCAAGTTCCTCGCCTGTCTGGCCTTCTTCGTGATCACCTTGTGCGCGACGGTGACCGTCCCCATCATGCTCACCGTGCTGGGCGAGCCGGATTTCGGCGTGATCCTGAGCGGGTATCTGGGCACTCTGCTGCTTGGCGCGTATTTCCTGGCCATCGGCATTTTCTTTTCCGGCTTCTGCAAGGACCAGATCGTCGCCTTCGTGGTCACGTTGCTGGCGTGTTTCCTGATCTTTCTTTTGGGCACGAACTTCGCCGCGGCCTACATTGACGGGCTCGTTCCCCGCTTGGGGACCTTCCTCGCTCAAGTCGCCGGCATGATTGATCACTACAACGCGTTCACGCGCGGCGTGGTCGAAGTGGCGGACATTCTCTACTTCGCCGCATGGACCACCCTCTTTCTCTTCTTGAACATTCTCTATATCGAGGGGCGGAACCGGCCCGGCATGCGGACCACCTTCAGCGCGGCGGTGGGACTGTGCGTATGCATCGGCCTGCTCTTCAATTGGCTGATCGCCGGCCAAAGCATGGGTCGGTTCGATTGGACCGAGGACAAGATCCACACGGTCTCCGAGGCGTCCGCCGAGATGTTGCGCGAACTCGATACGCCGCTTCAGGTGCGGGTCTACATCACCCCGCGCGAGAACATGCCCACCGCCTACGCCAACCTTGAACGCGACATAACCGATAAGCTGGAGGAACTCCGCGTGGCCAGCGGCGGCATGGTCGAGTACTCAACGGTGCCGCTGATGGCGGGCGAGGGCTTGGACACCACCCCGCGCGGCCTGGAGGCGGGTGGCGCATCGGAGGCTCTGGACGGCGCCCAAATACTGGACGAGGAGGAGTTAGATGATGAAGCGTCCCTGCGGGAGCGGATGTACGAACGCGGCGTGCGGCCGTTCGGCGTGCAGACCATTGACGAAGATCAAGTCTCCACGCGGATGATCTACTCCAGCATTGGTATCGCTTACCGCGATCGCGAAGAGGAGTTCATCCCACAAATCGTGCCTCAAAACCTTCCCGATCTCGAATACCGTATCGTGAGCACGGCCCACAAACTGGCCCGGGATGAAATGCCGGTGATCGCCATGGCGGCGCCCGAAGAGGCCGTCCACATCGATGCGCAAACCCGGCAGATCCTCGAACAGATGGGGCAGCAAGTTCCAGAAACGGAGGACCCCTTCCAATCGCTTCAGCAGGTGTTGGAGTACGAACGCTACCAGGTCGAGCGGGTCGATATCACGGCGCAAAGCCCCTTGCCGGACCGCTTCGACACCCTGCTGGTGCTCAACCCCCGCGAGTTAAATGAGCGCCAGCGTTGGGAGATCAACCGGGTGTTGAACGAGGGCATTCCGGTTGTTATGGCCGTGCAGAACTACCAATTCGAGTACGAGCCCACCCAGGGCGGCGTGCGGCTGCACAAGCGCGATGAGAATCCGCAGGTCAACGAACTGTTGGCCCACTATGGGATTCAGGTGGACCGCGACATCCTAATGGATTCCACCCACTTCCCCCTGAGCATCCACGGCCAGGACCTGATCTCCCAGCTCACGGGCGCGCATCAGGAGGTGGACGCGCCGTTGCACATCCGGGTTCATTCGTCTTCAATGGATGGCGAGTGGTCGATCACGAACCGGCTATCGAACGTCTTCTACGTTTGGGGTTCGGCGCTGGACATGGATCCGGATCAACTCAGCGAGCACGGACTCGACGCCCGCGTGTTGATGACCACCAGCCAACGCGCGTGGAAGGTGGCCTCTCCCACTCAGATCACCCTGGAGCCGCCCGAAACGGGATTAAACCAATACCCCCTCATGGCCTACGTATCCGGAACCTTTCCCGATGTGTTCGAGGGCGAGGAGCCTCCCCCTTGGCCTGATTCGCCGCAATCACCGGATGCATCCATGCATGACCATGACCATGGGCACGATCATGGGCACGATCATGGACCGTTCCCCAATCCAAGCGAGCAAGAAGGCCCGGACGGCAATCCCGCTTCCGAGGGCACGCTGATTCTGCTTGGTTGTTCCGAAATGTTCCGGGACCACTTTCTCGGCGCAGGCAACAACCTGGACCTTATCTTGAACAGTGTCGACGCGGTCACCCTAGGTGAACAGATCGTTCATGTCCGGGGCGCGCATCCCATTGACCGGACCATTGAGACGCCATCCGCGGCTCAGCGCACGTTCTGGCGGTTCATCAACTTTGTGGCCGTGAATACGGCCATTGCGTGCGCCGGCCTGGCCGGCGCCTTGATGCGGCGCCGCGGGCGTTATGCTTATACGATGAAGTTCCAATAGAAGAGTCTCGGGCATTGCAGTCCCCTATTGCCAGTTTGTACGACGATTCAACGGCCCAGAGGGCTCGTGGAGAATAACGCGCTATGAAGCTCAAGAAACTCGTCCCCTTGGTGGTTATCCTGATCATTCTCGCCGCCTTGGCCGCATACCGTTTGGCGCAGGATGAACCCGTGGACATCCGGGAGGCGGCCCGCATCATCGATTTGATCCCAGCGGACATTGATGCGGAAGACGTCACGCGGGTGGAACTCTATGCCGGGGCACATGCCGATAACCGGGTTGTGCTGGCGCGTGACGCCGCCGATGATGCCTGGAGGGTGGCTTCCCGCTACAACGCGCCCGCCAACAGCGCCGAAATCGACGCTTTTGCCGCCACATTGCTAAGCTTGGAAGCCCAGTACCGCGCCTCCGCCCCAGAGGACGTCCATCGCGAGCCCTATGGATTGAAGAACGGGCAAGCCTTCCACATAGAAGGCTACGCCGAGGATGATGACCCTCTCTTCCACATCAAGAGTGGGCGGGCGGCGAGTCCTCAAACCGTGTTTGTCACGCGAGCCGGGGACGACGCCGTGTACGTCGCCGCCTTGGATTTGCGCGCCGAAGCCGGCGTCGCTGGCCCCCACGCGACTCCTTCTCACCAGGCGTGGCTGGACCGCGAACTCCTTGCGCTGGATCCGGACGAGGTGGAGGAGATCGAACTGACGATGCCGGACAAACGGCTGCTCCTGACGCGCGCATCCGGCGAAGAGGATCGGCCCGAGGACGGGGCCGCAAACAATTCGCCAGGCGATCGCGTCATCCCCGATGCCGCGGAAGGCGCGTCCGTGGGCTTTGCTGCGCAGGAACCCGAAATGCCCGTGAACATCGAGAACCTGGAGCTGTTTGCTCCCGAGGACGAAGGCGAACCCCTCGGCCTGCAGCCCGGCTTCGATATGGCCCCGGACCAGCCCATGGGGCGACAGGATCACGTCGAAACCCCAGCCCATGAGTGGACGCTTGCCGAGGGCGGACCCGGCGCGCCCGTGCGGGACGAGGGCATCGACACCATATTGCGGGCCATGGGCGGTTTGCAGGCGGAGGACGTGGTGGATCCCACTGACGATTGGGGACTGGATGAGGCCCCGTTCCGAGCCGATATTCGCCTTGTCGGCAACCCGGAGGAATTGACCATTCTGGCAAGCCGCCCCGAACCCACCGGTCCGGGTTATGTCCGCATTGAAAGCACACGTGGCGATCTGGTGTACCAGCTCGAACCCCGGCGTTTCGAACAACTTTTCCCACGGGGAGGCGACCTTTTCGAGCTGCCCCGCTTGGATTTGGACACGGATGACCTCGCCCGCATTGAACTCACGCAGCCCGAGGGGACGGCCACCCTGATTCGAAGCGAGGACAGCGAGGAATGGGAAATTGAGTCGCCCACGGCGGACCTTAACGTCAACCACGGCGCCATCGAGACCATGGCCGCCGGCTTGGCCAGGTGGCGGGCGGCCGATTACGCCGATTCGATGGATGCCTTGGGCGCCGGAGAACGCCGCGTGCGCTTCGAAACCCATGGCGGAGACGTACACGAGATTGTCGCGGGCGAGACCTCGCGAAGCATCGATGGCGTCTACGCCCGGCTCGATGACCGCGACCCCCTGCTCGCCATGACGCGTTCCGATCTTCGGCGCGTGTTCGTCGAGCCACGTAACTTGTATGAGCGAACCCTAGTGGATCTCGCCACGGGCGACCTCGCCTCGCTGGGCATCGCACGGGAAGAGGACTCCTACTGGCTTCAGCGGCGCGAGGATAGCTGGCTCCTGTCACAAGACGGCACATTTCAAGACGCAGGCGACGAGGCGGCGAACCGCCTGGCGCGCAGCCTCGTGAATCTTCAAGCCAACGATATCCTGTTCGACGCCACCGAGCTTCCTGGCGGCGTACTGGCCACGATTCAATTCGCCACCTTGGATGACGAAGAGTACACGTTGACCATAGGGGAAGAAGAAGACGGCCACCATCCCGCCCTGTTTACGGGCGTGAGCCAGGTCCTGCTGCTTACGGATTTCGATGTGGCGGATCTGCTCATTTCCAGCAGCCGCTTGACAACCATGGACGGCGAGATGTCCAGCGAGGCGGAAGATGGCGGAGAGGCTTCCGGGATGGCCGACGCCCGCGAAGGCACTTTGGTCCATGAAGACGATGATATGAAGATACTAACCGTGGAGCCCGAGGAACGGCCCATCACGTCAGGCGAATTTGACGAGTGAATCAGATGAATAAGCGTATCCGTTACATGATGTTCTTGACCGCGATTGTCCTTGCAGTCACAGGAGGCCACATTCAATGCGTGGACGCCGTCGAACTCATGGGCGACGCGGGGTCAAGCGAGGAACAACAAACAACCTCGACTCCTGCTGAACGGGAACAGCTCGCCGCCAACCCTTCCCCGGAGGTCTCGGGACCCCAGGACCCGATAGACGCGTCCCGCCGCAACGCGCTGGTCGAGGCCATCGAAAACACGGGTCCCGCCGTCGTCACCATCAATGTGATTTCCATTCAACGCGAACGGGCCGTCGATCCGTTCTATTTCGACTTCTTCGACCCCTTTGGTTTTCATCGGCGCGGACGCCAGCCTCGCGAACGCCGGGTTGAATCCGTGGGAACAGGCTTCTTCTTTGATGATCAAGGCCACATTCTAACCAACAATCACGTTATCGAAAACGCCCATGAGATCGCCGTTTCGCTTCCGGACGGGCGCACGCTGGACGTGCAACTCGTGGGTCAAGACAATATCACCGACCTCGCGGTCCTCAAAGTCGCCGGCGAGAACGTGCCGAGCGCGCCGTTGGGCGACAGCGACGACCTGTATATCGGTGAATGGGTCATCGCCATCGGAAACCCCTTCGGCATCCTCATGAATGATCCCCAGCCCAGCGTGAGCGTGGGCGTCGTCTCCGCCAAGAACCGCCGGGTTGTGCCGCAGGCCGCTCCGCGCCGCCGCCTTTACCAAGACATGATCCAAACCGACGCCGCGATCAATCCCGGCAACAGCGGCGGCCCTCTCGTAACGGCGCGGGGGGAGGTCGTGGGCGTCAACACCATGATCTTCAGCGACGGCGGCGGCAGCGTCGGCCTCGGGTTCGCGATTCCCATAAACCGGGCGCGCCGCGTTGTGGACGAGATTCTCCAATATGGACGGCGGCGCAATCCGTGGGCGGGATTTCACGTCACGGACGTGCGCGGCCTGCAAGCCCGCGTGGCTCAACACTTGGGTATTCAAACGGATCAAGGCAGCCTGGTGGAGCGAATCCTGGAGGATTCCCCCGCTTATCGCGCGGGTTTGCGCGTCGGCGACGTCATCACCGCCATCGACGGAGAGCCCGTGGTCAGTTCAGCGGACGTGGACTACGCGATCTGGAGCAAGTTTGTTGGCGACACCATCACCCTTGAGGTGGAGCGCCGGGGTCAAACAAGGGAATTCACCTTCGACATCGTGGAGCTTACCGACTGAGTGGAGTGGAGGCTCCCTCTCCCCCACTCCGCGCCAACACACCAGAACCCCGCGGATTCCGGAACCTCACGATTCCCAATTCGCGTCCACCTCCCGGCCACCGGGTTTCTGCCAGGCGACTTCGCCGCCCCGCTGGATGTGCGCGCGCAAGGCCTCGGTGAGTTCGTTGTAGATGCCGCGGTTTTGATCGGAACGATCCGTGGTTTCTTGAGGATCCTCGGCGAGATTGAAAAGTTCAAAGGGGGCTTCGTGGTCGTTCTTCACGAGCTTCCAATCGCCCCGGCGCGCCGCCCAGATGGTCAGGCCCATGTACCGGTGGCCCCCCTCACGCCGCACCCAGAAGAGGTCGCGATCCAAGGATTGCGTTACGCCATTCACCAGGCTCGGCAAGATGTCCACGCCATCGATGTCGTGTTCGATGGAGATGCCCGCGGCCGCGCAAAACGTGGGGACCAGGTCCATCGTCAGCGCCACGGTATCGCTCTGGCTGCCGGGCTCGATGACGCCGGGCCAAACGGCGGCGAACGGCACGCGTATGCCGCCCTCGTACATGTCTTGCTTGCCGCCCCGGAGCGCGCCGTTCGAGGCGCCATGCGGCAAGGAACCCCCGTTGTCCGAGGTGAACACGACAAGCGTGTTCTCCGCGAGTCCGGTTTCTTCCAGCGCGTCCATCAACCGGCCGATCTCGTGGTCCATGTGCTCTATGAGCGCCACGTTCGCCGCGCGGGTCTCGTCAATGTCCGGCTCCCGCTCTTGTACGCGTTCGAGCCACTCCTCCGGCGGTTGAATGGGGAAGTGCGGCGCGAAATGCGACAAGAAGAGAAAGAACGGGTCATCGGCTTCCGCCCGTTCGTGCACGTAATCCACCGCCCAATCCGTGAACAGTTCGGTGGCGTGGCCGTCGGGATCAATCTCCTCGCGGTTGTGGCGCATGTAATTGATCCCATGGCGGCGGTGTCCCCAGTAGTCGTCCATCATGTCGCCCAGCCAGCCGTGGAAGTAATCGAAACCCCGGTTGTTGGGGTGATTCTCCTCCTCCAGGCCGAGGTGCCACTTCCCGATGAGGGCGGTGTGATACCCCGCGTCGCGAAGCATATCGGAAACCAGCACGGCATCCTGCGACAGGTAGCCCCAGTTGTTGTGGGGCGGCGTGCGGATGACGC
>SKRY01000088.1 GCA_007118235.1 Candidatus Hydrogenedentota bacterium
ATCGATATACACCACCTGTTCCCGAAGGACTGGTGCAAAAGGAACGGAATTGACTCCAAATTCTACGACAGCATTGTGAACAAGACGCCGTTATCCGCGCGTACAAATCGAATCATCGGCGGACGGGCGCCTTCCACCTACCTGCCGCGTCTAGAGAAAGAAGCCGGAATGAGCCCCGAGAAGCTGGACGAACTCCTCCGGAGCCATGCCATTGATCCCGATTCCATGCGGCGCGATGATTTCCAAACGTTCTTTCAGACCCGCACCGAAGCATTTCTGAAAATGATTGAGGGTGTGGTAGGTAAACCAATCCACCGAACGGATACGGATATTGAGGACAGTGAGGAACCCGACGACCAGGGGGAGGTGGTCGAGGAAGTCCAGGACACCATGGAATATCAAGATCCAGAAGAAGAGATGTAGGCGGGGTGACCACCGTGTGGACTGGGTTTTCTCATGGTTCGACACTGGCTACTTGAAAAGGGCAGGCGGTTCATGGTGAAGTAGGGTGAAATGCAGGACGTGGAGCGGATCGGTTCCGTTCCTTGAACCCAAAACAAAGGAGGTTACGAATGCGTACAGTGACGATCGCCGCGGTTTGCCTGATGCTGGCGGCTGCTCACGCCGGCCATGCGGAAGAGGAATTTCAGATTGGGCTCATCGGGCTCGACACGTCCCACGTGATCGCGTTCACGAGAATTTTCAACGATCCCGATAACGCGGATCATGTGCCCGGCGGACGGGTGGTGGCCGCGTATCAGGGGGGCAGCGATGATCTTCCCTCGAGTTATGAGCGGGTGGAAGGGTTCACGGAACAGCTTGTGGAGGATTGGGACGTCGAACTCTACGACACCATCGAGGAGTTGTGCGAGGTGGTCGACGCGATCCTGTTGACGAGCGTTGACGGACGCAAGCACTTGGAACAGGCGATACCGGTTTACGAGGCGGGTCTGCCCGTGTTCATTGACAAGCCGTTGGCTGGATCGCTTGAGGATGCGGTCGAGCTTGTGGACCTCGCCAACGAACACGGGGTCCCGATGTTCTCGGCGTCCTCGCTGCGGTTCCGGGAGTCCGTGGTGGAATTCGACGCCCTCGACGTGGGCGAGTTGCGCGGCGCGGACACAACGGGGCCTTGCTCCATTGACCCGACTCACCCGGACCTGTTCTGGTATGGCATCCATGGCGTGGAGACGCTCTTCACCCTGATGGGGCCGGATTGCGTGGAAGTCACGCGCGTTCACACCGAGGACACCGACCTTGTGGTGGGCCGCTGGGCGGACGGCGGCGTGGGAACCTTCCGGGGCATTCGGAATGCGGCGGCCCCGTTTCTCGGCGTGAAGTACGGCACGGATGACGTGGCCAGCGCCACCCTGGGCGGCGGATACAAAGGCCAGGCGGAGGCGATCATCGAGTTCTTCCGGACGGGCGAATCTCCTGTGAGCGATGAAGAAATGCTGGCCATATTCGCCTTCATGGAAGCGGCGGACGAAAGCAAACGGCGCGACGGCGCCCCGGTCCGGCTGGACGAAGTGCTGGAAGAGGCGCGTAACTAATACTTGTGCTTTGGCGTAGTTCACGTTGGAGGAATGAGTGATGGGATTGACACGCCGGCGGTTCTTGAAAAGCGGCGCCGCCGCGATGGTGGCGGGCGCGATGGCGAAGAGTACGGTTTTTGGCGCGAACGATCGCGTCAACGTGGCCCTTGTCGGCTGCGGTCACCGGGGCCGGGTCGTGGCGGGGGGCATGATCAACAATGGCGCCCGCCTCACCCACCTCTGCGACCTGCATCCCGAACGGCTTGAAGTGACGTGGGACAACCTTTCTCATGAACAGGAGGAGCGGCCCGCGTTTGTTCAAGACATGGAAGAGGTGTTTGCGTCGGACGAGGTGGACGCGGTCATCGTGGCCACGCCCGATCACTGGCACGCCTTGCCGTCCATCCGGGCGGTCCAGGCGGGCAAGGACGTGTTCGTGGAGAAGCCGCATTCGCACAGCATCCACGAGAGCCGCAAGATGGTGGAGGCCGCGGAGAAACACGGCCGCTTCATCGAAGTGGGCACCCAAAACCGCTCGGCCGAGTATGTCAAACAGACGCGCGAACGCATTCGCGAGGGCGCGCTGGGCAGGATCCCCATGGTCAAGGTGTACGGCCGCGCGCTTCTGGCCAGCCCGTTCCATCTTGGCGAACCCGCGGATCCGCCCGAGGGGTTCGATTGGAATACGTGGCTCGGCCGTGTCCCCACGGAATGGCCTTACTATCCACGCCTGTTCAGCCACGGCTGGCACAATTTGTGGGAGT
Source organism: Candidatus Hydrogenedentota bacterium (assembly GCA_007118235.1). Taxonomy (GTDB): domain Bacteria; phylum Hydrogenedentota; class Hydrogenedentia; order Hydrogenedentales; family SLHB01; genus SKRY01. The sequence continues at coordinate 2,300 of SKRY01000088.1, forward strand.
TCAATGCGACGGGCCAGGCCATTGATGGCGTGCATCAAATCGACATGGCGCTCATGTTGATGGACGATCCCGGAATTCCCAAGAGTGTGCGTTCGATCGCGGGACAATACCTCCAGCCGGACGACGATTCCGAGATACCGGACTTCGAGTCGGTGAGTTGGGATTTCGGCGATTTCATTATGACCTTTGAAACCGTTGGCGCGCGTGAATACATGCGGATGCAGCCGATTCCGGTTCCGTATTGGCCGATGAACGCCACGCGGACCGAGTTGTATGGTTCGGATCGCTTCATGTATGCGGGCCGCCACGCCCGAGGCGTTCGGATTCTCGAGCGTGATGGCGAAGAGGTCGAAACCTTTGAAGGCAACCCGGGTCCCACCGGTTACGGGTGTTGGGATCACTTCGCCAGCTTCTTGAACTGCGTCCGGACGCGCGAGAAGCCCACGGCGGACATCTCGCTGGCGCACGCCAGTAACGTGATGATCCACATGGCCAACATCGCGCATCGTTTGGGCAACATCTCGCTGAACTATGATCCCGAGACGGGCCTGTTCGACAACGACGAGGCCAACGCCATGATCCG
>SKRY01000374.1 GCA_007118235.1 Candidatus Hydrogenedentota bacterium
AGCAATTTGTTCAGGGCCTCGTCCGGCATGGGTTGATGCGTGCCGAGCGCCACGAGAACGTCGAACTGGGCGGCCCGGCCGCTCAACGCCTTGTGCAGCGAGCGGAACATCTCGGGCATCGGCATGCTTCGGGTGCTGTCGGGAATGATGCACAGCACGCGCTTGCCCTCGACATCTTTCTGGGCGAAGGTTTCCCCGACGACCGCGTCGAGGTCCTCTTCCGCCAAGTATCCATCGCGATTAATGCGGCTTGCCAGCATGTCTCGCCTTTCTGTCTTCGTTTCTCCCCTGCCCGTGGCAGGGAGATCATGCGCCCGCGAAACGCCAGCGCTTATGCTTCCTTGAAACCCAGCCCGCGCAAGACGCCGCTCAACGCGTCATCGGGCGGCGTCACCTCAACGCAAGTGTTCTGGAACTCGCGCCGCCTCGGATATTCCTTGCGAAGCCGGTCGAACAACTTGGGACGCTCGGATTCGGCCGTGGAAATGAGCGGGCGCAGAGCTTCATCGTCCCGCCGGATATCGTAGATCATATGCACGGCGCTCGCCAGGGCATCCAGACGCGGCCGGCGGCTGTCCACCTCCACCTCGGGGCGCGGCGGCGGCGGCAGGAGGGGCGCGGGGTCCCACGCGGGCGTCCAGTCAAAATGGTTGCAGGCCGCCTCATAAATCATGCGCGTCCCATTCACCTTGCCGTCGAAGCTGTACCCCGCGATATGGGGCGTGCCCAACTCGGCCGCCTCAAGTAGCAACGCGCTGATATCGGGTTCATGTTCCCACACGTCAAGCACCGCCCCGCGCAAGACATCTTGATTCAGCGCGTCCAGCAACGCTGGGTTGTCCACTACGGCCCCGCGGCTTGTGTTGATGAGCACGGCGTGGCGGGGCAATTGCCTCAGCACGGCGGCGTCAAAGAGGTGATGCGTGGCGTCCGGCCCTTCGCGCGTCAGCGGCACATGGACCGTGATGACATCGCAGGCCAAGATCTCCTCGAGAGGCCGGTAGCGTTCATCGCCCGTGCTCCGGGCCAGGGGAGGATCGTTGAGCACACATTCGATGCCCAGCGCTTGGGCCTTGGCGTACACGCGGCTGCCCACGTTGCCCACGCCCACAATGCCAAGCCGGCATCGCTCGAGATCCAGCTTTCCCCGTTGCGCCAGGACAAGCAACGCGGACACAATGTATTCGCCCACGCTGTTCGCGTTCGAACCCGGGGCGCTGGCGAACCCGATGCCCCGCTGAGCGAGGTAGTCCCGGTCGATGTGATCCTCGCCGATGGTGGCCGTGGCCACGAACTCGACTTGAGACCCCTCCAGCAGTTCCGGGGTCACCTTGGTCACGCTGCGCACCAACAACGCCTGGGCGTCACGCACGGCGGCCGCGTCCATGGCCCTGCCCGGCATGGTCTCTATCTCCCCAAGTCCCTCGAACGCCTCGCGGACGTAGGGGATGTTCTCGTCAGCAACGATACGCATGTGGGGTCCGATTACCCCCGCGCGCTCTGTTTCCAGGGGGGCGTATCCGGGAGAACCGCCTCGAATTCGTCAATGAGCTTCTGCTCGTACTCGCCCGCATAGGTCCCGTTCAGGAACCGGTCAAGGGCCTCGTCATGCAGGCGTTTCCAGGACACGTCCTCTTCGCCGGGCTTGATGGGGTAGAACAACGCGTTGTTCGCGCGCGCCGCCTTCATGTCGCCGGGGGCGTCGCCAATCATGAGGATATGGGAGGCCTCGTAACGCCCCTGGGAGGCATACGCGATGTGCTCAGCCTTCTTGCCTTGCTCCTGCCCCGCGATGGTGAAGGGGTATCCATCAACATCGTGTTCACGCCACTCCTTGCGCAACGCTTCCTCGGGCGTCGCCGAGCACACAAGGATATCGGCTCGCTGCTGAGCCTTTTCCAGGGATTCGCGCACGTGCGGGAACGGAGGCACGCCCTCGACCATGTCCGCCACGGTGTCGTTGACGGCCTTGCTCCACCGCAACGCCTGCTGCATATCCTCTTGATCGGGATGTTCCTTGCAGTACGCCTCCAAGGCGGGGTTGCCCAGCTTGGATTCGGTTTCGATCCAGCGGCGCAGATTCGGCGCCTTCGGAATGGCGACGCCGCGCTCCTGGACCTTGTCCCAATCCTCAAGCAGATCAAAAGCCATGGTCAGGGCGGGAAAGCGGTTCACGCCGCGCCACTTGGAGTATAGATTCACGAACTCCGCCGCCATGCGCGCGTACTTCGACACGGCCTGGAGTTTCCAGTGCTTAACGATGTTGGGGATAAAGCACTCCTTGTGCTTGATCTCCATGGTATCGAACACGCATCCATCGGAATCGATGGCGACAAGGTATTCGTGTTGAGGTTGATGTCCCTTCAGTTCCGCGGTGGGATCGCTCATGTCGCTCATATCCTTTCGTTACTCTACTCTTTATCGTGATCAAACGCCCCGGGGCGTGGTTGTGCTCTATACTCCGCTGAAAGCGGAAAAGCCGCCATCCACGGGTACGACGATGCCCGTGACAAAGCGGCACGCGTCCGAAGCCAGCCAAACCGTCGTGCCGATGAGGTCCTCGGGCTTTCCGAAATCACCCATGGGGGTGTGATCCACAATGGTCTTGCCCCTGGGGGTCAGATCTCCGGTCTTCTCGTCGGTGAGCAGGAAGCGGTTCTGTTCCGTGAGGAAGAACCCCGGCGCAATCGCGTTAACCCGCAGCTTCGGATCATATTCTTGCGCCAAGTGGACGGCGAGCCACTGCGTGAAGTTGTTCACCGCCGCCTTGGCCGCGCTGTATCCCGGAATCCGGGTAAGCGGAACGAGCGCGTTCATGGAGGAGATGTTGATAATGGAGGCGCCGTTGGGATTGTCCTTGATCCGGCGGCCGAATA
>SKRY01000457.1 GCA_007118235.1 Candidatus Hydrogenedentota bacterium
AGCTTCGAGGAACTCGTCACACTCGCGAGGAACGATCCCGGCGCGTTTCGCTCCATCCCCAGGGAGGATTGTCTGGCCTCGGCCCGCACCCATGCGCAAGCCCGCCGCGAATCGATTCGCGCGCGGCATGACGCAGGCGAGTCGGGCGGCAATGTCGTCCGCGCGTTGTCGGAGATGGCCGACACCGTGCTCCTAGGCGTCTACCGCTTCGCCTTGGCGAACGTTCCTGACAGAGCGAATGTTCAGAGCCGTGTGGCGTTGTGCGCGCTTGGCGGATATGGCCGTTGCGAACTGAGTCCCTATTCTGATCTGGATGTGGCGTTGATCCATGATGGCGGCCTGACTCCCGCCATTGAGAATCTCAACAGCTATATTGTCCCCTTCTTGTGGGACCTCGGATTTCACGTGGGATACGTCATTCGAAGCATCGCGGAAACCCAGGATTTAGTCAACCGGGACAAGGAGATCTTTACCAGCTTCTCTCAGGCCCGCCTCCTGGCGGGCGACACAACGGTGTTCGCGCGCCTCAAACTGTGCGTCCGGGATTTGCAGGCCGAGGGAGTGGCGAAGCGTTACATTCAGGAGATCGTGCGGGAACGTTTCGAGGAACTGCCAGCGGAATACGGCGATTTGTTCGCGCTTTCCCCCGATATCAAGCGGAACGCCGGGGGATTGCGGGATTATCATGGCGCCCTGTGGCTCCTCATGACGGCCTATGGGACCAAGACCCTTGACGAGATTGCGAGCGTGGGCCTGCTCTCCCCGGAAACGCACCTCGAGGTCGTCGAGGCGCTCGACTTCGTGCTGCGCCTGCGCAACGAGTTACACTTCGCCACGGGCAAGAGCGAGGACCGCCTGACCTTCGTGAATCAACACCGGGTGGCCCAAGCCCTCGAGTACACGGCGGACGAGCGTCCCAATATCGCGCGCCTCATGGAGGACTACTACGCGGCGGCTGGAACGATCCGCGGCCTGTTGCGGCGCGCCGCACGGTTGTGGAACTATCAACCGAGCTTATCCCCCGCAACGGACGCGCACGCCCATACCGCCGATGACGTGACGCTTGCCGGCGGCGAGCTGCATGCGGGGTTTCACGATCCCCAGTGGTTCGCCCAAGCGCCGTCGCGGCTCATGGAGGTCTTCTGGAAAAGCGCCAGCTTGGAGGCGCCTCTAAGCTACGAGACGGAACACCGGATACAGCACAATCTCTGGTTGGTGGGCGACACGTTCCGCTCGAGCGATGTGGCGAGACGCCTTTTCATCGCCTTGTGTAATCATCCCGTCACGGCGGGAGCCACGCTGCGGCAAATGGCGCACACGGACTTACTTGGCCAGTATATCCCCGAATTCGCGGCCATTGAGGGCATCATCCGGTACGAGGATTTTCACGCCTACCCCGTGGGCGAGCATACGTTGCGGGCGCTTGAGGCGCTTTCGGTCCTTTCGAGACGGAGCGATGCCGTTTCACGTTGCCTGCGCACCGCCCTGGAGCATTTGTCGGATCCCTACATCCTCGTATTGGCGATTCTGTTTCACGACTTGGGTAAGGCCAAGGGCGAGGTCCATGTTCGGGAAAGCACGCGCCTTACCCGGCGTATTGGATGCCGCATGGGACTGCCCGCCGACGATGTGGAACGGATCGCCTTTCTGGTGGAACATCACATGCAAATGACCCACATCAGCCAATACCGGGACATCGACGATGAGGAGATCGTCCGCTCCTTCGCGGAAACCATGCGGACCGAACAGCGCCTTCGCGCCCTGTTTCTGCTTTCCTATGCGGACATGTCCGCCGTGGGACCGAACGTGTGGAACGACTGGAAGGGCGCTTTGCTGATGAAGCTGTACCTGAAGGCCGAGAAGCATTTGCTGGGCCGCACGGTCTCGCCGGACGAGGCGTTCTGGAACACTCGCAAGGCGCGCAGGGTCCGTGAACTCGCGCGCGCGGATCTCCAGGACAAGGCGGAGGCGCACATTCAGGCCATGGGCGAGCGGTACTATGCGGCGTTTTCCAGTGAGCAGATCGCGCATCATCTCGAGCTGGCGGCGCGCGCGCGGGAATCGGGTTTCGCGCTTCACACGGAACCCATTGACGGTACGCTGATGACGGAAATCACCGTGAGCACGCGCGACCAGCTTGGCCTGTTCGCCAAGCTGGCGGGCAGCTTCACCTCCCAGCTCATGGATGTCAACAGCGCGGCCCTTTTCACACGCCCCGACGGATACGTGATTGACTGCTTCACCGTGGGCGAGCCTTCCGGAGGGCGGCGCCTGACCCAGACCGAGTTGGCCGGCCTTGAGCGGGTCTTGCGGGCTGTCTTGGCGGAAGGGGCGGATGTGAAACCCTATGTGGAGCAGGCGCGGCGGCGGTTGTTCGCCCTTCTACAACCCAAGGTCCCCGTGCGAACCTGCATCGAGTTCGACAATGACAGCTCGCGCACTCACACGGTTATCGACATCGAGAGCGGGGACCGAACCGGACTGCTCTATGACATGGCTCAGGCCTTGACGGGCTTGGGATGCGATATCGCTTCGGCGCGCATCGTCACGGATGCGCGCCGGGTGCGTGATTCGTTCTATGTGTCTTGCGATGGACGCAAGCTAGCATCAGGTGAGGAAATGGAGCGCATAAGGATGCGCCTCCACAATGCCATTCATCGCCCATCGGCGGTGGAAACGAAAGGAGCAGCAACATGAAACAGTGGTTCATTGGTATCGGAGTGTTATGCGCCGCGGCCCTGTTGGCGCCCATCTCCACTTCGGCGCAAGCCATCGACGTGGACATCTTGGAGGAAGTCGAAAGCGCCTTCATCCGGTTGGGCGAGGAAGTGCGCCCCAGCGTGGTGAACATCGAGGCCGACCGCGAACTCGAGGTCCCGCGCGGCATGCGGGATATGCCGGACATGGATATGTTCGACGATCTGTTCCGGTTTTTCGGCATTCCCCGGGACGAGATGGGGCCCGGGCCACAACGGGAGCCCCAACGCCGTCCCCGCGTGCCCGCCACGGGATCCGGCTTCATTTACGATGAAGAAGGCCATATCGTCACGAACAACCATGTGATCCGCAACGCGGAGAACATCACGGTGCGGTTGCACAACGGAAATGAGTATGAAGCCGTGGTGGTTGGCGGCGATCCGGACACGGATGTGGCCGTGATCAAGATCGAGGCGCCCGAGGAAGAACTGTCGCCCGTTACGCTTGGCGACTCCGACACCCTACAAGTGGGCCAGTTCGCCGTGGCCGTGGGAAGCCCGCAAGGCTTGGAGGGTTCGCTCTCCTTTGGCCATATCAGCGCCCTGGGCCGCGACGAACTCATGCTGCCTGACCCGGACCTGCGCTTCCAGAACTTCATCCAGACCGACGCAGCCATTAACCTGGGCAACAGCGGCGGACCTCTGGTCAACATCCGGGGCGAAGTCATCGGGATCAACACGGCCATCGTGTTCGGCGCCGACAGCTTGGGCTTCGCCATCCCCATTAACTTGGCCGAATCGGTTATCCCCGAACTCATTGCGGAAGGATTCGTGACCCGCGGATATCTGGGCGTCGAGATCAAGGACGCCAGGGACTTGGCCGCGGGTCTGGGAATGCCCGATGAGGATGGCGCCTTCGTGGAACGGGTGCGCGAGAACACCCCAGCGGACCGCGCGGGACTTGAACCCTATGATGTCATCCGCAGCGTGGATGGCGAACCCATTCGCTCCGCCACGGATCTCGTCTACACCATCTCCAGCTTGCCGCCCTACGAGACGGTTACCCTCGAGGTTTGGCGCGACGAGGAACTCATCGAGGTCGAGGTCGAGCTGGAAGTCTATGACCGGCCCGAGGAAGTCGCCGTCGCTCCGCCCGAGGAGGATCATGTAGGCCTCCAGGTGGAGGATATTCCACCCGAACTTGCCGAACGGATTGCTCCCGATTTTGACCTGGATGGCGGAGTGGCCGTGAGCGGCGTGGACCCCGATGGACCCGCGTATGACGCTGGCATCCGGAGGGGCGATATCATCCTCGAAATCGCGCGCCAAACCGTGAACAGCGCCAGCGATTACGAACGGCTGATCAATCAGCACGCTCAGCCAGGTACATCCACGCTGGTTCGTATTCTCCGCGGCGGCCAACAGACGACGGTGCTGAGTCTGACCATCCCCGAGCAATAGAAAGCTCGGGTATACTCAAACACAACCAATCGCCCTGGAGTCCAATTAACGGGCTCCAGGGCGAGCTGTATTGATGCGAACCGCACCGGCCCGTAAGCGTTACTCCGGTGGCGAATCCGCCGTCACGCTTTCGAGCACGTCCCAAAGCGGTCCCTTGCCCTCGCCGGTCGTGGAGGAGAACGGGATGATGAGGGCGGTGTCATCAAGACCAAGGTTCTTGCGAAGCCGTCCCTCGAGGGCGGCCCGTTCCTTCTGCTTGAGTTTGTCCACCTTTGTCGCCACCAGCACGACGGGCCGGGCGAAGGCATCGAGCAGGTCAAGCAATTCGTGATCGCGCTGGGTGGGCTCGTGACGGGCATCCAAGAGATGCACCACGAGCCGCAAGGACTTCCGTTCGCGCAGATACGCGGTGATCGCCTTGCCCCAGTTGGCCTGGAGCGCCTTGGGGGCCTTGGCATAGCCAAAGCCGGGCAGGTCAACGAGATACACATCCCCGTTGACATCGAAGAAATTGAGCGTCCGGGTCTTGCCCGGCGTTTTACTGGTTTTGGCGAGCCCCCGCCTGTTCAGGAGCGTGTTCAACAACGAGGATTTCCCCACGTTGGACCGCCCGGCGAAGGCAAACTCCGGCCGGCCCTCGGGGGGGCAATCCGTCAACGCCAATGCGCTCTTCACAAAACCGCATGAACGAATTTTCATGATGCGTTGGCTCCGCCGCCCGTCTCCGGGAAAATCTCCGTGAACACCTCATCCATGTTGTCGACCAAGAGAAACTCAAGTTCTTCCTTGACCTCGGCCGGAATCTCCCGGAGATCCTTCTCGTTTTCCTTGGGCAACATGACCGTGGTGATGCCCGCGCGATGGGCCGCCAACACCTTTTCCTTGATCCCTCCCACGGGCAGGACCCGTCCCCGCAGCGTGATTTCCCCGGTCATGGCCAGGCCCTTGCGGACAGGCTGGCGGCGCAGGGCCGACAGCATCGAGATGGCCAGGGCAACGCCCGCGCTGGGTCCATCCTTGGGAATGGCGCCCTCGGGCACATGCACGTGCAAGTCGGTCTCCGCGTGGAAGTTCGGGGGCAGTCCCAACATTTCGCGCCGGGTGCGGAGATAGCTGTAGGCGGCCTCGGCCGATTCCTTCATGACATCGCCCAGATGGCCTGTGACCGTCAGTTTGCCCTTGCCCTCCATCACCCCCGTCTCGAGATGAAGGATATCGCCACCCGCGGAGGTCCAGGCCAACCCCACCGCGACGCCCGGGCGCGGCTCGGGATCGGTCCGCTGCTCGGTGTACTCCTCCGGCCCCAACAAACTCACGATGCGCTCCGCCGTCATGCCAGGGCTATTCCGCATGGCCTTGGCGTGCGTGATGCCCTTCGCCTTGGCTTCGCGGATCACCTCTTGCGCCACCTTCCGGCACACTTGCGCGATTCGGCGCTCGAGTTCGCGCACACCCGCCTCTCGTGTGTAGCGGTTGATGAGCACCCGCAGGGCCTCGCTCGTCATCTGAAGCTGATCCGGCTTCAGGCCGCTCTCCTTGAGTTGACGGGGCACAAGAAAGAACTGGCCAATGCGCTCCTTTTCGTGGCTGCTGTAACCCGGCAAGCGCACCACTTCAAGCCGATCATGCAAGGCGGGCGGGATGCTGAACTCGTCGTTGGCCGTCGTGATGAAGAACACCTCGTGCAAATCGAAATCGACCTCGAGATAATGATCGCTGAAGCTGGTGTTCTGTTCGGGATCCAGCACCTCAAGCAACGCGGAGGATGGATCGCCCCGGAAATCGGATGTCAGCTTGTCGATTTCATCCAGCATGAACACGGGGTTCTTCACGCCGACCCGTTTCATGCTTTGGATGATCCGGCCCGGCAAGGCGCCCACATAGGTGCGGCGATGGCCGCGAATCTCCGCCTCGTCCCGCACGCCGCCCAATGATACTCGGACAAACCGGCGGTTCATGGTCCGGGCGACGGATTGGCCCAGGGAAGTCTTGCCCACGCCCGGCGGACCCACCAGGCACAAGATGGGACCCCGTTTGCTCTTGCTGAGCTTGCGCACCGCGAGGAATTCGAGGATGCGGTCCTTTACTTTCTCCAGACCGTAGTGGTCCTCGTCGAGAATGCGCCGCGCCCGTTCGAGATCAATGCTATCCTTGGATCGTTTCTTCCAGGGAACTTCCGTCAGCCATTCCAAATAGTTCCGGGTCAGGGTGCTCTCCGGACTCATCGAGGGCATCCGCTCGTACCGGCTCAGTTCCCGCAAGGCCTTGGCTTCAACCTCGGAGGGCATGCCCGCTTCCACGATGAGATTGTGGAGTTCGGTGAACTCGTTGGTGTCGTCCTGTTGGCCCAGTTCCTGCTGAATCGCGCGGAGCTGTTCGTGCAGGTAATGCTCCCGCTGACTGCGTTCCATTTGCTCGCGAACCCGGTCCCGCACTTTCTGCTCGATCTCTTGTAGCTCGAGTTCGCGCATGAGATACGAGGAGGCCTGCTCAAGACGCTCCCCGGGCTCCGCGATGTCCAACAACGCCTGGCGTTCCCGTGGGTTGAACGGCAGGTGCGCCGGGAGCATGTCGGCGATGTCGCGGGGATCACTGAGGTTCTGAAGCGAAGCCACGACTTCCGGCGCCACGCGTTGCGTAACCCGCGCGTACTCCATCAAGTTGTCCAAGGCGAGTTGGACTTGAGCCATCACATGCTTATCCTCGGCGGGCACGGGAGGCGAATCCTCGGCCTGGACGTAGGCCAGCGAAACCCTCGGGAGCTTTTCGACCTGGTGCAGCACCGCCCGGCCCAGACCTTCCACAACCACCTTGACCGCCCCGTCGGGCATCCGGTGCGTTTGCAGAATGCTGGCGGTAACACCACAGGCGCTGAGTTCCTCCGCTTCGGGATCCGGCGTCTCGGCGTCCAGTTGCCGGCACAGGAAAAGGGGACGGTCCGAACTCAGGCTTTCCTCCACTGCCTCGATGCTTCGCGGCCGGCCCACCATGAGCGGAACCACCATGCGCGGGAAGATGACCATGTCCTTGAGCGGCAACAAGGGCAAGGCTTCCAATTCGGACTGGGGATGCTTCTTCTTTCTGGGCACGCGATAGTCTCCGTAAGACAGGTCACGGGGGATTTATGGACAGGATTTACATGATTAACAAGAGTAATTAATATTTTATAATTTTATTTGTATTGGATTAGAGATACAAACAACAAAAATCTATTACCAAACAATACATAATTTATATATAACGCTTACAATAAGATAAATACCAATTCGGCTCAAATAAATAGGCGTTGTTTAGCTGCCACAAAACAATCTTGTTAATTTTGTAAATCCTGTCTATCCAATCCCATCATTAACGCTAAAGAATGAAGCGGGCGGGATGAAAGGACGGGGCTTGCGAAAACCGCGCCGGAAAAGCTTCATGCCTTTCCGGCGCGGGCAAAACACGGCTGATAGCGGGCCAAACTGGGCTCCGGCTCAGGCGGACGCCGTCTTGTTTGAACTCTCGGTGGTTTCCTGGGCTTGTTCGTGCTCGTAGACCAGAATCGGGTCTTCATTATCCCGGATGACGCCCTCGGTAATAATACACTCCCGCACATCATGACGCGAGGGAATGTCGTACATGATGTTGAGCATGAACTGCTCCATGATCGCCCGCAATCCCCGTGCGCCCGTGTCCTTCTCAATCGCGAGTTCGGCAATGGCTTCAATGGCGTCATCTTGGAACGAGAGCTTCACATTCTCGATGGCGAACAGCTTCTCGAATTGGCGGAGAAGCGCGTTCCTGGGCTCGGTAAGAATCCGGATCAGCTCGTCCCTGCCCAACTCATGCAACGTGGCCACCACGGGAAGGCGGCCGGAAAACTCGGGAATCATTCCATATTTTATCAGGTCTTCCGGTTCCACCAGCTCAAGGAGTTGGCCAATATTCCTGGAATGGCGGGATTGGACATCCGCGTTGAAGCCAATCACCGTCTTGCGCGTGCGCTGCTCCACAATACGCTCAAGGCCATTAAACGCGCCGCCGCATATGAACAGGATATCCTTGGTGTCCACTTGGATGCATTCCTGTTGGGGGTGCTTGCGGCCGCCCTGGGGCGGCACGCTGGCCACGGTGCCTTCCAGAAGCTTCAGCAGCGCCTGCTGAACCCCCTCGCCCGACACGTCGCGCGTGATGGAGGGGCTGTCGCTCTTGCGGGCGATCTTGTCGATCTCGTCGATATAGACAATGCCCATCTCGGCCCGGCTGGCGTCGTGGTCGGACGCCTGAAGCAGTTTCAGAATGACGTTTTCCACGTCATCTCCCACATAACCGGCTTCCGTCAGCGTGGTGGCGTCCACAACCGCGAAGGGCACGTCAAGGAGTTTGGCCAGGCACTGCGCCATCAGCGTCTTGCCGCAGCCCGTCGGGCCGACAAGCAACACATTGGACTTCTGCAGCTCCACGCCTTCGATCTCACCACCCGCGGATATGCGCTTGTAGTGGTTATGCACGCCCACCGACAGAATCCGCTTGGCTCTCTCCTGGCCAACGACATAATCGTCAAGGAACTCCTTGATCTCGTACGGCCGGGGAACCTTCATGTCATGCTTTGCGCCTTTACGGGCGCGATCCTCCGCGACGATCTCGCCGCAGAGGCTCACACATTCATCGCAGATATTGACATCCGGCCCCGCGATGAGCTTATTGACCTCATCGTGGCGTTTTCCACAAAACGAGCAAGTGGGGACATCTCCGCGCGTGCGGTGAGAAGCCATACAAACCTCCCTTTTAACGGGTCCAAAAGCGCCTAGTGTAGCAATTTAGGCGGTAATGTGTCAACTGTATTCCTTGCCCTCAATCGCCGGATAAAGACGCTGCTCCACGGGTCAACATCTCTCTTATCCCCCTTTTGAAGGGGAGTGGTCCGCGGAGCCGGGGGATGTAAACGCCCACACACTGCCGTACCCGGCGACTGGAACTTGACGGCGCTCCGACCGCAAGTATTCCGTCTCATTCTATCATATCGGGACCGTTTTGCCCCGATCCGGCGCGGAAACGGTCACTCCGCCTCCCGCGCGGCCGCGTGCACCTCTTCCACAATGACTTGGATGTGCTCGAAGGGAGTATGCCGCAACAGCCCATGGTTCAAGTTCACGATGTGGCCCTGGCGCCCGCCCGCCTCGACGCATTCCCTCACGGCTTCGCGGATGCGCGAGGGAGGAGCCTCCGCCACCAACTGGTTGTCGAGGTTGCCTTGCAGCACATACCCGGGGCCCAGCGCGGCCCGGGCTTCGCGGATGTCAATCGAACTGGGCAGACTCACCACGTCGGCGCCCGCCTCGGCGTAGTCCGCGAGGTAAGGCCAATCCCGGGCGAAGATAATCGTTGGAACGCGCCCACTGAAGGCGTCGAGAATGCGCCGCTGGTAAGGCAGGGCGAATTCCCAGTACTCGTGGCGTTCCAGCAGAAACGCGGCCGATTCAAATAGTTGCACCGCGGCCGCCCCCGAGAGCCGTTGCAACTCCAGGTAGTGCATGGTCAGCGTGGTAAGCTTGTCCAGAAGCCGGTGAAGCGCTCGGGGATTTTCGTGCATGAGCGCCCGCAAGCCCGGCGCTTCCGTCCCGAAACTCTTGCCCTCCGCGATGAACGCGGCCAGCGTGAATGGGGCGCCGGCGAAGCCAAACACGGGCAAGGCGCCCTGGAGTTCTTCGTGGAGCAATGCGAAGGTATGCGGGATAAATGGCAATTCCTCGGCCACGTCGTAGATGTGCAACGCGGTCAAGTCGGCCTCCGTCCGCAGGGGCCTATCCAACACAGGGCCAGGCGCGAAACGAAAGGGAGCGCCCATGGGCGTCAGGGGCGTCAAGATGTCCTGGAACAGGATGATGGCGTCCACGCCCAGGCGGCGGGGAAGCAGGGAAATGCGCGCCGCCATCTCGGGATGCCGGAAGAGCGAGTCGAGCCTCATTCCACTTTCGGTCTTCAAGCGGTTATACTCGGGGTCGGTGCGTCCGGCTTGGCGCATGAACCACACGGGGGGACGCGCCATGCGCTGGCCGCGCAAGGCTTGGAGAAACAGGGAATCGGTTGTGGAAGTCATGGCGTCTCACTGTGGAAGCTGGGAAGGCGGGCGCGCATGATGGCCCGGCCGAACAACGTATCTTGGGACCATTATGACGGATCATGAACGAAATGTGAAGAGGAGCGGCCCCAGCGCGTGGCTGTGGCGCCGCGAAGGGCGGCTGGCCCTCAAGGTGATTGCTGTCATGGGCGTGTTGGCCTTCGTGTTTCTGTGGCTGGCGTCCAAAACATTGGAGCACGCTCTTGTCGAGTCCGATGGTCCAGGGGATGCGGCTCCAACGCAGCCCGCCGGGGATCCACAGCGCGGCCGCCCCCCCGAAGCGGAAAGACGCTCTCCATTTGACGGGGAGCGGGCCATGCGCGACCTCGAACATGTGGTGAGTTATGGCCCCCGGCCCGCGGGGTCGGAGGCGCTGGCCGAATTGCGGGAGTGGATGCGGAGCGAACTCGAGGCAGCCGGCGTCGCCATCCGCGAGCAGGATTTCTGGGCGGACACCCCCATTGGCGGCCGGTACATGGTCAATGTCGTGGGCGTTGTGGAAGGAACCGAGCCCGGCATCATCGTCCTTGGGAATCACTATGACACCAAGTACTTCGAGGACATCGAGTTCGTTGGCGCCAACGACGCGGGCTCCAC
>SKRY01000220.1 GCA_007118235.1 Candidatus Hydrogenedentota bacterium
GTGTACCGCATCGCGCCCGGCGAAGTGTTTGACGAGCCGATGCTAGTCCGCCTGCCCGTGGCAGACGATCCCAGCGATCTCGACATCTACTACTACAGCGAATCACCCGATCAAGAGGGCTGGTACCGCGGTGAACAGGTGATCGGCTGGCTTGTGTCCGATAGCGTGGAGACCGTTGAGGAAGACGGCGAGACCTACATCCAATTCAAAGTGAACCACTCCGGCGTGGTGCAGCTTGGCCGCGATGTCAGCGCAAAACTAGGCAGCCTCGGCGTCTCCGCCACCGGCCGCCCCGCCCACTGGCTCGCCCTCGCCGCCCTACTCGCTCTTACCGCCTGGGCCGCGTTACCCAGAAAGAGCCTGTCGAGATAGAATGGAATCGAATCGCGGCGCCGCATGGACGGAATCTCAACGCGGATTAACGGTGACGTAATCCCGCATGGACTCCAAACGGCGCGGACCAATGCCGGGAACAGCGGTGACATCCTCGACTTGGGTGAAGGGTCTGCTCCGGCGGTGATCAATGATGGCTTGGGCGTAGACGGGACCGATACCGGGCAGCGTCTCGAGTTCGGATTGGCTGGCGGAATTCAGATCAATCAGGCCGTCCTCCCGGGCAGGCTCGTCAGCGGAGCCGGGGCTTGACGGACGGGCAGGCGGGGCGCTCGATTCGCCTTGCGCCGGCGCGCTTGGCCGCCATCCGCCCACTATATACTGCTCGGGATTCAGCTCGCGCGCGGAACGGCCGCGCCGCAGCACCAAGCGATCCCCGTCCACGCTGGCCTCGGACCGGCGCGGAACCACCAACGTGGTCCCATCGATGAGCGGGGCCGCCAAGTTGAGTTCGGAAATGTCGGCCTCGTCCCGCAAACGGGCGCGGTCCAACAAGTCGCCGACCCGTGCGTCCGCGTCCAGTTCGTGCGCTCCCTCAAGACGGACCGCCCCCCGCACGGCGACGTGAATGCGCGAGGGCGTTTCCGGCTCGGCATCTTCCTCCGGCGATTCTGTTGGAGACGGATCGCCGGAATCGCCCTCGGCGATTGCTTCCGGTGGCTCCATGCCAATCTCGGGAGGCTCCGCTTCGGCGTCCGGTTCACTGGAAAGGGCCTGGTCATTCTCCTCCAGAGCCGGGCTGCTTGCGCTGCCGCCGCTGAAATACGTGACGGCCCCCGCTGTCACGAGGATGACAACCAGCAGCAAGGCCAATTGCTCCTTGGGCGTCAGGTAGTGCGAGAAATACGTCAGCGCATTAGGGCCGGGCTTCCTCCCTTTTCCGTGTTCCATGTCCCCCTCTCGCTTCAACCATGTTCATTACGCCTAGGATGCCGTGATACGCAGTTCCCGTATAACACAGCCGTACACGCCGCCACAAATTGTCCATTCAAGGCGCAATCGCCGGATATAGGACCTTGGCTCCGGGTTATCTCCCGCCTTGCCGCGCCTCCGCGGCTTCCAGGGCTTCGAGCCAGCGCGTGCAGTCGATGGCGGCCCTGCATCCCATGCCCGCCGCCGTCACGGCCTGACGGTAGACGCTGTCAGCCACATCACCGGCAGCGAACACGCCCTCTACCTTGGTGAAGCTGGTGTCGGGCGTGACCTTTAGATAACCGGTTTCGTCCATGTCGAGCCAGCCCTCGAACAGCTCGGTATTCGGTTTGTGCCCAATGGCGGCGAAGTAACCCGAACAGGCGAGTTCGCGCGTCTCCCCAGTCTGGACGTCTTTGAGTCGGACGCCTGTCACGCCGTCGTCGTCGTTGCCCTGAATCTCCTCCACCACCGAGTTCCACTCCACCGTGATCTTGTCGCTTTCCAGCACGCGATCCGCCATGATCGGGCTCGCGCGAAACTTGTCCCGCCGGTGGACAACGTGGACCTGACTGGCGAAGCGGGCTAGGAAAAGAGCTTCTTCCATGGCGGTGTCGCCGCCGCCCACGACCGCCACGGGCTTGTTGCGAAAACGGGGCAGCCCGCCGTCGCAGGTGGCGCAGGCGGACACGCCGCGGTTCATGAATTTCTCCTCGGATTCAAGGCCGAGATACTTCGCATTCGCGCCCGTCGCCACGATCACCGCCTTGGTTTCCCATACATCCTCGCCGCTCCACACCTTGAACGGCGTATCCGAGAAGTCCACCTCCGTCACCGTCTGCGAGAGGATGCGCGTTCCGAAGCGTTCGGCCTGCTTCTTGAAATCCGCCATCATGTCCGGTCCCGTCACACCCTCGGGATAGCCGGGGTAATTCTCGACCTCCGTCGTGGTCATGAGCTGCCCGCCCGGCGTAATGTCCTTGCTGATTTCGCCTTCAAACATCAACGGTTCGAGATTGGCCCGCGACGTGTACAACGCCGCCGTGTATCCAGCCGGTCCCGACCCAATTATGATTACGTTTTCCATGCATCAAGCTCCTTGTGGGGGTAAATACACTCACCCCGCCGGTCGAGACAAGGTGAGTGAAGAATACGAGCGCGCGCCGTGGCGCAAAACAGTCCAGCTATTATAGGCAAGCCCAAGGGACAATCCCAAACGCCTCTCACATCAAGAGGTCAGGATCGATGAGGCCGCCGGGCTTCCTTGGTGGCCCGTCAGGGCAACGTTGGGGTACAATGGCGGCCCTGCTCAATGGAGCAATCGGCCTATGTGAACGCGCTCAAGACCTTTTGACGAATAGCGGGGGTAATGGGGGGTCGGCTGATAGTGGGACAGTCACGCTTCCGGCAAATCGTTGACAGAGCGGCGCCGTACCGTCCCCTTCTGATTTGCGGCGCCCAGTCAAGGTGATATAATGCACCCGTTCTTCGCCGACACTGTCTCATACGGCGGTATGAGAGTGCGCGGCAATACCGCACGAGCTGAA
>SKRY01000373.1 GCA_007118235.1 Candidatus Hydrogenedentota bacterium
CGGTTCCGGATCGACGGGGTGCTCCACCAAGCGCCGACCCCGCCTTCCATCCGGGGATTCCACGCGGCGATTGTGTCGCGCGTGAAGATCATGGCCAACTTGAACATCGCCGAGAAGCGCTTGCCGCAGGACGGCAAGATTCTCGCCACGCTGGGCGATGGCCACTACGACTTGCGTGTCTCCATTCTCTCGACGCCGCACGGCGAGACGGTGAACATTCGTATTCTAAACCGCTCCACGATGTTCCTCACGCTGGACCAGCTCGGCTTTCTGCCCGAGGACTTGTCCGGGTTCAATTCCTTTCTCAAGAAGCCGCACGGCATGATTCTAGTCACGGGCCCCACCGGGAGCGGCAAGACGACGACGCTGTACGCCGCTCTGGCCAAACTCAACAAGCTCGAGCACAAGATCATCACGATTGAGGATCCCATCGAGTACCAACTCCGGGGCGTTACCCAGATGCAGGTCATGCCTCAGATTGGGTTTGATTTCTCAACGGCCTTGAGGTCGATGCTGCGGCACGATCCCGACATCATGCTGGTGGGGGAGATTCGCGACTACGAGACGGCCGAGATGGCCATTCGCTCAAGCCTGACGGGGCACTTGGTGTTCAGCACCTTGCACACCAACGACGCCGCGGGCGCCGTGACGCGGCTCACCGACATGGGCGTTGAGCCCTTCCTTATCGCGAGCACGATGATCGCCTCGGTGGCGCAGCGTTTGGTTCGCCGCATCTGTCCACACTGCGCCGAGCCGTTCACCCCCGAACCCGGCATGGCCGAGGAAATGGGGTTGACGCCGGAGCAGTTGGAAGGAGCCAACCTGTTGACGGGCCGCGGATGCGATCGCTGCCGCTACACGGGATACCGGGGACGGGTGGCAATCTATGAAATGCTGCCCTTCACCAACGCCGTGCGCGAGCTAACCGTGAATCGCGCCACATCAACCGAGATCAAACGCAAGGCGTGCGCGCAAGGGATGAAGACGCTGCGGGAGACCGGTTGGCAGCGTGTGTACAAGGGTGAGTCCACGTTCGAGGAAGTGTTCCGCGTGACGGCGGAGTCCGAGATGGATGACATAATGGTAGAGAAGTCGCACGATGCCCCAGTATCAGTATGAAGTGAAACGCGGCCCGAACGATGTGGCGTCGGGCGTCCTGGAAGCCGATAACGAGCGGGCGGCCTTGGCGCGTCTGCGCGACATGGGCTATTTCCCGCTCTCCATCGAGGAGTATCACGGCGAATCCAAACGCGATTCTCTCCGCCATGCGCTCACGCGGGTTCGCCTAAAGGACCGTAATCTGTTCTTCCGCCAGTTGGCGAACTTGTTCGAATCCGGCATGCCCCTGACTCGCGCGTTCTCCACGTTGGTGGAGCAGACCGAAAACCCCAAGATGGTCCGGATCATCGAACAACTCCGCGATGACATCCAAAAAGGCTCCACCTTCGCCGAGGCCATGGAGCGCCATCCCGAGGTGTTCCCCCCCATGCTCACCAGCCTGATCCGCGCCGGCGAATCCGGGGGAATGCTTGACGAGGTGATATGGCGCATCGTGACCTTTGGCGAACAAGAGGAAGAACTCAGGGGCAAGGCGTTCTCCGCCATGGTGTATCCAGCGTTCCTATTAGTGATGGGAACGATTGCGGTATTCATCCTGGTTTCGTTTGTTTTTCCGCGATTCATCACGATTTTTGAGGATTTTGATGTGCCCCTGCCCATGCCTACCCGCATCGTAATGGGCATCTGTGATTTCATGGGCCTGTATTGGTGGGGCGTGCTTCTCGGGGTGGGAGTTTTCGCCGCTTCGGTGTGGTCGTTTTGGCGCAGTGATCAGGGCCGAAAACAGATGGACCGCCTCATGTTGCGCGTTCCGCTGCTCGGAGGTGTTATTCAGCGCTATGAGATGGCGAAGTTCGCGCGCACCTTGGGGACCCTGCTGGATAATGGCGTTCCCGTGTTGACCTCGTTGCGCATCACGGTGGAGACGCTGTCGAACACGGCCGTGGCCAAGGAGGTGGCGCATGTGCAAGAACGCGTCGCCGAGGGCGATAGTATAAGCGAGAGTTTGCATCAATGCGCGCATTTCACGCCCATGGTGGTCAGCATGTTCGCCGTGGGCGAGGAGAGTGGACGCCTTGGCGCGGTCACGCGGCGGATCGCCGACGCATATGATGTGGAAGTGGACCGTGCGGTAAAGGCCATGGCCTCGCTCCTTGAACCCATATTGATCGTAATCATGGGCGTGGTGATAGGCTTCCTGGTCATCGCCATGCTTTTGCCCATGCTTACGCTGACCGCGCATGTAGGGTAGCACTCGGGGTTAACCGGTGGCTTGAACGTCTCGCCCGATTTATCCGGAAAGGGGCTAGGCGCTGGGCAAGGCCCGCCCGGCTAGGGCGGGAAGAGAGAATGGAGGCAATTGGAGATGAGTGCGAAGAGCGGTTTCACGTTGATTGAATTGATCCTCGTGACCTTGATTCTGGGTATTCTTGCCGGCATGGTTACGGTTAACTATGTCGGACGAGGCGAGGATGCGCGTGTTTCCAGGGCCATGAGCGATATTGTGAACTTGGAGCAGGCCATCGACCTGTACGCCATTGATAACAACGACCAGTATCCCAGCAGTTTGCAGGATCTTGTGGGCGGCGAACGCGAGTATCTGCGCCGGGGCGTCCCACAGGATCCCTGGGGCAACGATTATGTCTACGAGTACCCAGGCAGCCAAAACCCCAACCGCTACGATCTCTATTCCATGGGTCCGGACGAGACGGCCGGAACGAGTGATGACATCACCAATTGGAACCTGAATTAGGTTTACAAGACCGCGGTCCATTGGGTTCGCGCGCCGC
>SKRY01000105.1 GCA_007118235.1 Candidatus Hydrogenedentota bacterium
CCTTCCCTTGATTCGCCTCCATCAGGATACGCTCCCATGCAACCGCGCGCAAACGTCCGGCAGCCCGGTAACCTCGGACCTTCACGCTTGGGTTGTCTTGGCGCGAGGGCTACAATGGGGGCGTCTCGGAAGCCATGGGCGCACCGGACGCGCCCGGGGAACGGTTCAGGACCTGAACGCCCCGTGTTCACGGTCACGAAAAGGAGAAGATCACGATGATGGGTTCACGAATCACGGCGATGGCGATAGGCGTGGCGGCGTTGGCGTTGGCGGGAACAACGGCGTTGGCGGAAACGGAATGGGCCGTGCTGCCCCATGTGGAAATGGACACGGAACCCGGCCTGATGGTGAAGACCTACCTGCTGGATAAAGCGGAGGAAGCGTATGGGGCCCGGCGGGAACGCTTCGAAGCCATGGAGACCGCCGAGGATGTCGAGGCGCGCCAGGAGCGTATGCGGGCGTTTTTCTGGGAACAGCTCGGTGGCGAACTGGAACGAACCCCGCTGAATTCGCAAGTTGTCGACACGCTGGAGCGCGACGGGTACACGGTGAAAAAGATCCTCTTCGAGAGTCAGCCCAAGCATTACGTCACGGGCGTGCTCTATCTTCCCGATGCGGACCCCCCGTACCCCGGCGTGCTTGTTCCTTGTGGCCACTCGGCCCAGGGCAAGGCGCGCGACTTGTACCAGCGGGCGCCCATCCTGATGGCCAAGAGCGGGGTGGCAGCCTTCTGTTACGACCCCATTGACCAGGGCGAGCGGCGTCAGCTTCTCGATGACGAGGGCGAACCCGTTATCACGCAGGCCACGCGCGGTCATTACCACACCGGCGTGGGCTCGATTCTGGTGGGCCGCAACACGGCCACCTACCGCATTTGGGACGGGATCCGCGCCATCGACTACCTTGAGTCGCGCGCGGACATCGATTCCGGCCGCATCGGATGCGCGGGTATCTCCGGCGGTGGCACGCTCACCAGCTATCTAATGGCGCTTGATGAACGCATCAGCGCCGCCGCGCCGGGCTGCTATCTGACCTCGTTTCAACGGCTGCTCGAGACCATTGGGCCGCAGGACGCCGAGCAGAATATCTTTGGGCAGATCGCCTTCGGGATGGATCACGCCGATTACGTCATCATGGCCGCCCCCCGGCCAACCCTCGTGATGGCGGCGACCGAGGATTACTTCGACATCGAGGGGACGTGGGATGGCTTCCGCGAGGCCGCGCGCGTCTACGGCTTGCTGGAATGTCCGGAGCGGACCGCCATCATGGAAGCCCCCGGCGGACATGGCTTTCCCATGCTGATGCGGGAAGCGGCCGCGAACTGGATGCGCCGATGGCTGCTTGACAAGGACGAGCCCATCACCGAGCCGGATTTCCCCATCGCGGAGGAGGAAGACCTCTGGTGCACGCCGGATGGCGAGGTCATGCGGCTGCCGGGCGCGCGCAGCGTGTACGACTTGAACTGGGAAGTCGAGGAGCGGCTCGCTGAAGAACGGGCCGCCTTCTGGGACGGGACGCCCGTGGACGAGGCGCTGGAGGAGGTTCGCCGGATTACGGGCATTCGGACGCGGGACGAATTGCCCGAACTCGAATGGGAGCTGGTTAGCCAGGAGCCGCGCGAAGGCTACCGGGTGGACAAGCTCGTCCTGCGCCCCGAACCGGGCATCTGGCTGCCCGCCCTCGCCTTCGTTCCGGATGAAGACGGCGGAGAGGCCTACGTGTACCTGCACGAGGACGGAAAGGAAGCCGGCGTGAGCCGCATCCGGGAACTCGTCTCCGAGGGCCACATGGCGCTGGCGGTTGACTTGCGGGGCATCGGTGAAACGCGCCCCGGCGGCGATCACTCCTACACGGGGTATCTCCCCGCGGAATGGCGCGACGCCACCATCGCATACCTGCTGGGAACCTCCCTCCTCGCCATGCGGGCGGAAGAGATCATCCTATGCGCCGGGCTGGCCGCGGAATACGAGAGCGGCGAACCCCGGCCCGTGCATTTGATCTCCGTGGGAAGGGTGGGGCCGCCCGCGCTTCATGCCGCGGCGCTGGAACCCGATCGATTCGCCTCCGCCTCGTTCCGCCGTGGCCTTGTGTCCTGGTCCAATGTCGTGGCGACTCCATTGTCCCAGAATCAAGACGCGAACCTGGTGCATGGCGCCCTGAAAACGTACGACTTGCCCGATCTGCTGAGCGCCATGCCAGAGGACCAGGTGGAATTCACCGAACCCCTTGACGCCGCCGGGGAGCCCACCGAAGGAACTCAAGGCATGGCCCCATGATGGCGCGCGAATTTCGTTTGACGGCGCCCGCCTCCCGTGGTATAGTGCCTGTGTAACCCAAGGGAGAAAACCGTGAGGTGTTTGACATGAGAACTGCGCGCATTGGCGGCTTTACGCTTATCGAGCTGCTGACCGTAATCGCCATCCTGTCCATTCTGTTCGCTATAACGGCGGTAGCCGCGCCCCGCGTCATTGAGCGGGCTCGTGTGGCCAATGCTCAAAGCATAATGACCGATATCCGCACCCAGCTCGCGACATACGCCTCCGAGCACGGAACGTATCCGCCGCGATACGCCTATTTTCAAGATCCGGATGCCACGGAAGACCATAGGCGCCAATATTTGGTTCCGTACACGTACTATCTCGGCATCCATCGCAACATCGAAGTGTATGACCCATTTTCCATGACGCATGACGCCAATCAAAGCGGGCAGATCGACCTGCTGGAATACGCGCCGTGGGGGGGGCAGGCCCGGCCAGGCGTACATACTTTTCCGTATACGGCGTATAACCCAGCTAACCCCGCTGGCGACGCAGCCGAAGACCTCGCGCAACAGATGGACCAGCCCCGGCCCTTCATCTACGTGCCCGTCAACAGCGAGCAGGCCCGTCTGGTGCGGGAATACTACCACTACCATGGTGACTGGTGGGGCAGAACATGGAACCCCGCCGACCCGCGTATCCGCCGGCTCAACTTCCCGCCCGCGAACTACGACTCGTTCGTGCTGATCAGCGTGGGACCGGAGCAAACCACAAGTGGCGTGGTCTCCTCGCATCAGTTCGACGGTGTCGACCTGCTCGATATTTTCGACGGTGATTTGGCCATGGCGTATCACGTCGCCGCTTTGCGCACGTATTACCTCGCCACGCGCGACCTCGAGGGCAACGGCTCGCCAGACTTCGATTTCGTCAACCGCACCCGGGGCGACGCGGGCAATCCCGCCTCCTACGCTGATTTCGCTGGCCCCGATGCGCAATTGAACTTGCTGCCCGACGGCTCGAACCGGGCGGGTCCGCTCATCATGAAGTACTAGTTTCGGTCCTAGACGGAAATAACGCTGGCCCCTCCCTCACGTGGCATGGTGAAGGAGGGGCCAGTGCTCGTTCTATCGAAGCTTGGGCCTGAGTTCATGCAACCCGCGGCTTGAGCAACAGAGGGATCCCGCCTCGCATCAATCGACCGGGAGCCATTGGACGGCGTCGGCAACCACGTAGCCGTCCGTTCCTTCGTTGCTGATCACCACGGCGCCGTCTCCGTCGAACTCGAATTCGCCCAACGACAGGAACATGCCCTCGATGGGCGGTTCTTGGCGCTGGTCGACCTCGATACTCTCCGAGCCGCCGGCATGGACCACGCTGACGGGGACATTGCTGGCGCGGTTGGCGTGAGCGGCGTAGCTAATTCGAACCTCGTACGCTCCCCGCGCCGGAAGGGCCGCTTCGTAGCGGGCCGTCTTCGCGCCCTTGTCCGTGTTGCTGTCGTGGAGATAGTCGCGCCCCACGAAGCCGGACTGGGCAGCCGAATAGCTCCAGCCGCCCTCGAGGTCCGCGTCCGGATGATCGAGGACGATGCCCTCGAGATCCGCGGGATCCACAGCGGGCTCCATGTCGAGGTAGAGGGCCTGGTCATCGTTCTCGAGCCGTTGGCGCAACGCCTCGTAGGGAACATCCTGCACGGCCCATTCACCGTCCATGGCCAGGGAGGCGGCCGTGGCGGCCGATTGACCGAGGATCATGAAGACGGGCTCCATCCGAATCGAGCCAAAGGCGATGTGGGACGCGGAAACGGCCACCGGCACGAGAAGATTGGCGGCTTCCTCCTTTCTGGGCAGAATGGCGCCATAGTCGATGGGATACGGGCCGCCGGGCGGGACCTGCACGTCGCCTTCGTTGCGCACATGGGCCCGGCCGTCCTCGTCATACACCACGTGACGTTGCACGTTGTGCGAATCCATGTTGTACGAGCCCATGCCCACGGACCGGGGCGTGGGTTCGTTCTGGCGCACGTGGTTCTCCGTGACGACGAAATCGCCCACCATCCGCCGGGCTTCGCGCACATAGATCTGCGGCGGCCAATGATCATTGTCCTCGAATTCGTCCGCCGGCAAGCCCCAAGGCTTGTGCTGTTCGCGGATTTCCTCCGGCACGCGCGGGTGATTGCGCAAGGTCCAGACCAGCCCTTGCTGCCAATACCGCTGCTTGGCGATGATCTCCTCCCGCTTGTCATAGGAGGCCTCGGCGTAATTCCAGCCCTCGTCGAGGTCGTAATTGCCGCCGATGAGATTCTGCGACATGCCGCTGTCGTTGTTCGAGTCCGTCTTGCGGTTCGGATTGAGGGTCCATTTGTAAAAGCGGTCCCGCTGACCCGCTTCAATGGCGCGGAAAAGGAGTTCGAAGTCCTCTTCGCCGTACCCCTCGGGCTGGGGCACTTCAACCCGATTTTCCGGCACGTCGGTTAGCACGAGGCGGAAGCAGTAGGCTTGAAGGCGTTCGTCGCCCTCGCCGTCGGCGCCGCCAGGATCCGGATTGACATAAGGCAGAAGCCCGCTATCCGGATTCCCTTCCTCGACATAGGGATCAACGCCCCATGGCAATTGATTCGACACGGCCCGTCCGGTTTGGATTCCGTTGAGCGTCTCCCCGTATTGCTCGTTGGACTCGCGGCCGATGGTATAGGAAACCCCGGCGGCGGCCATGAGGTCGCCCTCGTAGGTGGTGTCGATGAACATTTCCCCGTGGTAGGTCCGGCCGGACAGCGTGGTGATGGACACGACACGGTTTCCGTCCATTTCAACGCCGTTGTCGCGATCAAGCCACTCGTCCCGGTGAACGGGAATGCCGTATTCCGCGATGAAGGCCTCGTAGACCTTTTCAGCCGCGCTAGGTTCAAAAACCCATGCGGTCTCCGTCTCGTCGTCCAAGGCGGAGCCATGTTGACCCCGGTGGATGTCGAACGCATCGGGATCCTCCCACGGCCAGGCGTCCTCGTCTTGATAGTGTTTCCACAGACGGTGATAGAACTCATGGGCGAGGCCGCCGATGGCGTCGCGGTCGCCGGCGTCGGTCCAGCCGAGGCCGGAAGTAGTCATTCCGCCGAGGCGCCTGGCGGGGCTCACGATAACCACGTCCCGGCCCATGCGGACGGCCTGGACGGCCGCGGTAATCGCGGCGGACGTGTCTCCGTAAATGACGATGTCATGGTGGCTGGCGTCTTCCTCGCCGCCGTGGGCGTGGGGCGCGGCCCACGCCGCCATGGCCAGGATGAGAACGGCCGTTGTTGTGATTCGCGTCATGATTGGTGCTCCTTTGGGTTGGAATTGCCGGATTCCGGGTGAAGATCGCGTGTATTCCGCTGGTTCCTTGCCGAATTGCCGGTGACAGACGCGGCCGGACACCCCGCGTTAGCTGTTGTCCACGGGCAGGAATTGGACCGCGTCGGCGATCACAAAACCATCCGTTCCTTCGTTGCTGATGACCACGGCGCTGTCCGCGTCAAGTTCGAACTCGCCCAGGGACACGAAAACACCGTCGATGGACGGTTCTTGGCGCTGGTCGACCTCGATCCGTTCCGAGCCGCCGGCATGAATCACGGTGACGGGAACATTGCTAGCGCGGTTGGCGTGTGGGGTGTAGCTAAGGCGGATCTCATGCCGGCCCGAACCGGATAAGCGCGGTTCGTAGCGGATGCTTAGGCCTCCCTTGTCCGAATTGCCGTCGTGGAGATAGTTCAGGCCGACAAAGCCGCTCTCCGAGGCGGAGGCGCCCCAGCGCCCCTCCTGGGCGGCTTGCCGGTTGTCCACGACGATGCCGGGAAGCGCGGTTGGGTCAATATCCACGGCCTCGCCCATGTCCAGCACTTGCCCGTCCTGAAGAAGGCGCTCCCGCAACATGCCGTAGTCCACTTCCTGCACAGCGGTATCCTCATCAATGGCCAGGACGGCCGCCGTGGCCGCCGACTGCCCGAGGACCATGAACACAGGTTCCATCCGGATGGAACCGAAGGCGATGTGGGAGGACGAGACGGCGACGGGAACAAAGAGGTTCTCCGCCTCCTCCTGCTTGGGCACGATGGAGCGGTAACTAATCCGGTACGGCCCCGCGGGCGGTTCCTCGATGTTGCCCTCGTTCTGGGCGTAGCCTTGTTCCGTGACGAAGCGCTGCACGTTGTGGGAATCCATGTTGTAGGAGCCCATGCCCACGGGATCAAACGGGATCTCGTCAAGGCGGCAGTTATGCTCGGTGATGACGTAATCGCTCACCATACGGCGGCCAACCCGCACATAGATGTGGTACGGCCAATGATCGTTGTCCTCGAACTCGTCGGCCGCATATCCCCATTGATTGACCTCCTCCTGGACATGATCCGGGATACGGGGATGGGTGGCCAAGGTGTACAGCAGACCTTGCTGCCAGTGTTTGTGTTCCGCCTCGATCTCCCGCCGTTCTTCGTAGCTGGCCTCTGGATAGTCATCCGACCCGCCGATGAGGTTGGTGGACACGGCCCGGTTGTTGTTCGTGTCGCTCTTGAGGTTCGGCATGTCCGCGGGGTGCCACGGCGTGCGGTCCTCACCGGCCTCGAACATGCGGAACAACAGCTCGAAATCGTCCGGATTGTAGCCCTCCGGGGCTTCGATGGGGACCATGTTGTCCTCGGCCGTGGTCATGCACAGACGGTAGCAATAGGCTTGAACGCGGTGATCCGGATCGCCGTCCTCGCCGCCCGGGTCCGGATTGATGCCGTCGAGAAGCCCGCTCTCGGGATCGCCCTCGACCACGTACGGAGAGACACGGTACTCCTCCGGCAGCGGACGCTCGGGATAACGCTCGTGGCCGTAGGTGAACATGTGGCTCTCGGTATTGGCGGTCTGGATCCCGTTCAGCGTCTCGCCGTAGGTCTCGTTGCCTTCCCGTCCGACGATGTAAGACACGCCGGCCTCCGCCATCAGATCGCCTTCGTAGGTGGCGTCAAGGAACATCTTACCCTCGTAGCGGTTGCCGGACTCCATGATGATGGCCTCGATGCGGCCATTGTTCCTGACCACGCCCGCCCCGTTGTCCCGGACGAGGAATTCACCGGTTACCACCGGCACATCTTCCTCTTCGAGCATGTCCGCGTAGATCTTTTGGGCAACATGGGGCTCGAACCCCCATTGCGCGTCGTCATCAGGCTGAAGGAACCGGCCGGAGCGCTCCATGTACTCCTCCCGCGTTTCCTGCCGCCACGCCTGATCATCGCGGTAGTAGTCACGCACCCGCTGGTAGAATTCGCGGGATATCCCGCCGATGACCGCTTCCCGGCCCGCGTCCGTGGCCCCAAGTCCGCTGGCGGTCAAGCCGCCCACGATGGGATAGTGATTCACGATGAGCACGCTCTTGCCCATACGGGCGGTTTGAATCGCGGCCGTGACTCCGGCGCTGGTCCCCCCGTAAATCACCACGTCATAGCGGTGCGTGGCTTCCGCGTCTTCGGCCGCTCCCGCTGGGAACAGGCTCAGTAGGGGAGCGGCGACAGCCACAAGCAGCCCCCGGAAAAGCCTCGGCCGTCTTCTTGAGTGGTCTCGGCAAGCCAATCTTGGACAAGCGCTGGCGCGCATGTGCATAACAGTCTCCTTTCCATCGCCATGGTCTTGGCGCTTTCGGGGGCGCAGGGCCAAGGGTCTGCACCACGCATTCTGGTTGTTGAGGAAGAACATAAGGGTGTTCGATCCCGCACCATTTTGCTGGTTCCCGCCTGCGGATGGCAAACAGCGATCATCATGGGCGTTCATCAACCTGGACCAGCGGTCCCATCGGCGCTAGGAAACGGACTAGCCTAGCGCTGGATGGCCCCGGCGCTAACCGAGACCGAGAAGAACCTCCGCAAGCTCGCGTGCTAGGCCGACGAGCAGATGCCCGCCCAAGTCCACGCCCTGCTCGCCCAACGCGAGCAGTTTGCCCCCTTGGCCGAAACCATCGAGAAACGCCTCGAAGTCATCGCGCACTCACCGGAAAAAGCGGTCACACCTACACAATGTAGAAGAGGCGAACCGCCGCCCCCAGGCGGCGGTCCCAACCGTTGGCCGTTACGAGGGATCTGTGTTGCGAGATTGCATCTTGCGTTGAGCCGGGGTATACTCCGCGATACCAAACTGACGGAATTGGATCATTTTAGGAGAAAAACGATGCGACATGGGATGTTTGTGGGTGTAATGGTTTTGTTTGTTTTAGGGCTGTCGGGATGCGGCGATTTGTCAGGTCAGACGAACAGTGTGGACGCCGGCGGGATGCTGGCGCATAATGTGTATTTCACACTTCACGATAACGCGGAGGCCGAGCAGGAAGCGCTTGTCCAGGATTGCTTTGAGTATCTGAAGGACCAGCCCGGGATCGTGTTCTTCGCGGCCGGGACGCTGGCGGAGGAGTACGATCGTCCGGTCAACGTGACCGATTTTGACGTGAGCCTGCATATCGTGTTTGATAGTATCGCCAGCCATGACCGCTATCAAGACGATGACGACCATCTGACGTTTATCGAACGGAACGAAGACAACTGGGAGTCGGTGCGGGTGTTTGATTCCATGGTGGAGCAGTGAGTTCTCTCCTCCAGCTGTGAGAAGGGGGCCGCACAGCGCATCCGCCATGGGGGATATGCCTGCCGGGGCGCGGAGACGCCAGACCAAATCCAAGGCTTTTGGAGGGAAGTTCCATGAAAACCATCTCCCGGCGTCAGTTTCTGGCGGCAAGCGCGGCCGTCACCGCGCCGCTGATTCTACCTTCGCGCGTGCTCGGGCTAGGCGGCAACCCTGGACCGAACGACCGGATCGTCCTCGGCTGCATTGGCGTGGGCGGCATGGGCAACGGGCTCATGCGCAGCATGAACCGGTGGCATCCCGTCGCGGCGGTGTGTGAGGTGGACACGCAACGCGCCGAGGCCGCGGCGGGGCTGCTCGACAACGAAGCGGCCATCTACGGAGACTACCGGCGCTTGCTGGACCGCCAAGACATCGACGCGGTGATCATTGCCACGCCCGACCATTGGCACGCCGTGCAAACGGTCCGTGCCGTCGAGGCGGGCAAGGATGTCTACGTGGAAAAGCCGATCAGCAACACCATCGAGGAAGGCCGGGCCGTTGTTGACGCGGTCAACCGGCACGGCGCGATTGTGCAAGTCGGCAACCAGGGGCGTTCCAACGAGCTGTTCCATCGCTTCTACAGCTTCATACGGAACGGGGAGATCGGCGCCCTCAAGCAGGTGAATTGCTGGCACTACCCGAATCCCGAGGGACCCAGCCCGCCCGACGAAGAACCGCCAGATCATCTGGACTGGGACATGTGGCTCGGTCCCGCCCGGTGGCGGCCGTACAACCCCACGTATTGCCACAGCACGTTCCGGTGGTTCATGTTTTCCGGCGGCGGGAATATCCGCGATCGCGGCGCGCACCAGTTGAGCCTTGTACTGTGGGCGCTCGATCGCGACGATGATGGACCGGTTAAAATCACCGCCACGGGAACTCCAGCCGCAAGCGGGAATTATGACAACCCCATCGAGATGGACGTCGCGTGGGAGTTCAAGGATCCCGATATTACCGTAACGTGGCGCCAGCCCGGCGATCCGCCGGAGGACGGCCTGGAAATAGGGTACGGGAACGAATATCACGGGGAAACGGGCACGGCCTATCATTGGGGCACGGCCGACGAGCCGGGCTGTGGCGTTAGCGAGAATGTGGCGGACTACGAGCCGCCGGCGAACGGCGTCCAGCTTTATCGCAGCCCCCACCACCACGAGAATTGGCTGGAATGCATCAAGACGCGGGAACAACCCATCATGCCCGTGGGCCCGGCGCATCGAGCGGCGACCATGTGCAACTTGGGCAATCTCGCGTATCTGCTCGGGCGTCCGCTGGAATATGATCCGCGCGCGGAACGCATCGTCAATGACGAACACGCCAACCGATTGTTGAGCAGACCCGGCCGCGGGCCATGGCACGTGTAGTAAGGAGGTTGAACGATGCATCGCACATCGATAGGACGCCGCACGGGATTGCATGTGATCGTTTTGACCGCGGTCCTGATGTTGATCGCTCCCGGCGCGCAGGCTATGGACGGCGATACTAACAGCGGTGATCCCCATGCGGTGTTCGTTATCGGGGATCGCGAGTATCGCTCAGAAGAGTCGATGCCCATGCTCGGACGGATTCTCAAGAATCGCTACGGCTTCGAGGTGACCCTATGCTTTTCCGTGACCGAGGACGGCGTCATCGACCCGAATCGTCCGGATCACATCGAGGGCCTCGAAGCGCTGACCGATGCGGACGTGATGATCGTCTATATCAGTTGGCGTCAGTTACCCTCTGACCAGCTTGCGCTCATCATGGATTTCATTCAGGAGGGAGGCGCGGTTGTGGGGTTCCGTCCCACGGTGTTGCCTTTCGAATACCCCGAGGATCACGAGTATGAGCATCTGAACACCGAATGGCCGCACGAAGTGCTCGGTTTGCGGTGGATCAGCCACCATGGCGCGGATA
>SKRY01000451.1 GCA_007118235.1 Candidatus Hydrogenedentota bacterium
CTCTCACTCTCACGCTCCGTCGAAGAACTTGTAGTAGGGGCCGCCCTGGATTTCGCGCTGAAGATAGAGGGCAAGTTCCAGGGCGTGGTAGTCGCCCCACATGCAGGATTCCCCTTGGGGGATGTGTTTGCCTTCGGGGATGTGATCCCATCCATTGGGACGGTGGTACTGACAATGAAGCAATATGCCGTGGTGATTGGGATCCTCGGAGATGTAGTCTTTGCTGAATAGCGTACGGGCAACGGTTAGACCTGCTTGATAGTAGTCCCGGCCGGCGCCGTCCAGGCCTAGGACATGGCCGAGGCGAAGCAGCCCTTGCGCGGTGATGGCCGCGGCCGAGCTGTCCACGGGTTCGTGCGGGTTGTCGATCTGCGCGGGCTTATCAAGGTAACCGGGCATCTGCGCCAGCCCCGGCGCCCCCGTGTCCCAATAAGGCACGCCGTCGACAGGCGTGTTCGCGATGAAGAAATCCGAAGCCGCGGTGACCGCCTTCATCATCATCGCCTCGATCTCTTTTCGCCCTCCGAAGGGTTCCAAATCCTCATCCGGCAAGACGGCCAATGCCTCTAGTTCCTCCGCGTACCCACACACAACCCACGATAGGCCGCGGGTCCAGGTGGTGAACGGGGAATACCCTTGCTGCGTGCTCGGGCAGCGGTAATTCCCATCGCGCGTGTTGAAGATGCTTTCATGCACCACCCGGCCGCGCACGTCGTACGTGTCCCGTCCCTCGCCATAGTAGACGTTATACCGGGCCGTATTGAGCGCATGCTCAAATGCCCGGCCGAGAAGGTTGATGCGCCTATCCCCTTCCCCCATGAGCACATGGCCAAGCTGATGAGCGAGAACAAGCGCCCGGCAGGAACGGATGGTGTCGCTGAACAACGAATGCGGCCCGTTGAACGAGGGGATGAAGCCTGTGCCGTCATTCGTGACGGTCCAACGCGAGGCTTGCGCAGCGCCAGAGGCCTTCAGCGCCATTTCGTGGAAGTGCACCTCGTCCTCGGACATGTCGATCCGCCCTTCTCGGGCCAGCCGGCGCAAGTTCCCATAGGTGCTCACATTGTTGAAGCCGTGGTCATGCACGCCGGTATGACTGACATGCGGGGCCATGAACCGTATGGTGTTGTCCCGTCCAAGGCGCAGGAATTTCTCGTCCTCCAACGCGTCATACAGAAAGATCTGGCACCCATATTGGAACCCCTGTGTCCACTCTGTCCAGCCCCGGCTGGTGTACTTACCCTTCACGGTGAATACCGGCGAACCCTTGGCGGGATCCCAATACTCATTGAGCGCCTCAATCTTGGGCCGCGCCGAGCGAAACACCCACTCGATGGCTTCCTTCAGGTCGGCCGGTTTGATCAATGGGTCTATCCGAATTGCCATGGTACCCTCCCTATTGGTCTCGAAACCTCACAGTCTATGTAATAGTTGAAACTATTGGACAATACCGTCGAGTTCCCGGCGTTCGTCCCAGCTCAACCGTTCAGACGCTCTCGAGTTGAGAATCTGCCACGCCACCACTTCCCTGCTAACCCCATAATTCTGCTGGAGTTTTTCCATGGCGGCGCCGAGTGATTCGGCGTTGTACAACACGTTGATCGCCGCTTCCCGCGGCAACAAGAACTCCGCCGCAAACGCCCTAGCGCGCTTCTCGGCGTGCTCGGGTGTGGCTCCCCCTAACACCTCGGCCACCGGCAAGGCGCGATCCCGATCGATAAGCAGATGGGCAATCTCGTGAGCGAGAGTGGCCCGTCTTCCGTATGAATGGGATGAGCGAATGCCTTCTGCGGTATTTACAAAAACCACAGGCCCGTGCCTAGGTCCCCACGCGGCGATGGCCTCCAGCCTGGAATCGGGATAACGCACTTCCTCAATACCCACGCCCCAGTCCCTTAACAAAGTCTCCGGGTCAATCGATTCCCGAACCTCGTGACCGAGTTGGTCCCGCAGCCAGGCCGCGGCCCAATACCCTTGGTTGTGCCAACGGCCGCCTTCCTCAAATACTCGCGCAAACTCCTCCGTGAGTTCATCGAGTCTTGGGGTTTCTCGTCTCTTCGTTTCGCGAATCCGGCCCAGGATATCGGCTTGCTGTTCATGTGTCATTGCGGCAGTCATCCGCGCCGCGGCCACGAGCTCGGATTCTTCTTCGCCGTCCTCGGCATCGTATTCCCAAAACGTGGTGGGGTCCTCGTTGGCAGCCAAACGCTCCAGCTCTTCACGGCTAAGCCCCGTGCCTATCACGAGGCCCATTTCTCGACATCGACTCGCTCGCGTGTCCCACAACTCCAGCGTAGCCCGTTGACGGGGATGCTTACCTTCCCGCACGTAGTCCGCAATAAAGTTCCCCACTCCTTCAAGCGCGTCAACGACTTCCTCATGGGGCCTTGGTACGGTGCGGGCGAATGCGGTGTCCGAGATTAGAAACTGTCGTCCTTGGCGCAGGATTATAATGGAAGGAACAAAAGTCCCTTTCAACGCCATGGCGAGATCATGGCGGCAGTGAAAACGATACACCGCTTGCTCCTCGGGTTCGGTAAGGTGGCCGGGTCTATCTTCCCAACGGCGTTCTGCCTCGCGCTGAAGATGCGCGGGATATACCGGCGGTGGGATAAGCGGTATGGGATAGTTCTCTTCCAAAGTAAGCCAGGGCCACCACTTACCCAAGAACTCGAGAAGATCGAGCCACGTCCACCATAACGGCTCCTCCCTCCCCATCTCGTCTTCCGACACCCATACGGCGTCGCCTAGAAAATACAAAGAGCCATATCCCCAACCCAGAGCGCGCTCCTCGCTTTCCGCCGCGCTTGGAAAACGGAACTCGAAGCGCAGCCCCGTATCGCAGCCTATCGTCCACCGTATTTCTTCAGCCATGTGTTCAGTTCCTTTTCTTGGCTCACCTCTTTGGCTTGTTTCTCCAAGTGCCGCTGGACGTACCCGGAAGAGGCGGACGCCCCGGCAAATCGCCGCGCCACGGATATCCATGATAGGAGACACCGGGGCGAGTAGGAACAGCCTCATACACGGCGCCATTTCGGTTCCAACAGTGTTTCCAGCGGCCTTCCCCGGGTTCATATATCCAGGTCATAGAATATCGTTTGTCTCCACTTAGCCGGGGCTAAGATGCACGAAAACACCTCCCGTTAAGGCTGCGGCGATGCGGTTTCTTCAAGCGGGAGTCCTCAGCTTACTTAAGGCGCCCGGCGGTTTCAACCAGTAACGACCGAGCAGGTTTGGTGATTGAGGGGGATATCTTGCATACTGGTTCACACGTGGCGGGAGGCCGCGTGGCATCGAAGCCGTTGGTTTGGAGCAGGTGTGGATGAATATTCTCGGTATTTCAGCGTTTTCCGATGACAGCGCTGTGAGTTTGATACGGGATGGCGTAGTATTGGCGGCTGCCCGGCAGGAATGGTTTTCCAGAAGGAAGCACGACCCCCGTTTCCCGCGAGAGGCCGGGCTGTATTGTTTGGAGGAAGGAGCGCTCTCCATTGCGGACGTGGACTGCGTGGTCTTCCACGACAAGCCCTTGATGACGTTCAAGCGGTTCATGAAGACGGAGTTCTCACCCTCGCCCAAGGGTTTGCGATACTTGCATCGGCAGACGCCGGCCTGGGCCAGAGAAAAGGTGTTCATACGCGCCGCCATCCGCCGCGAACTGGGATATACGGGCAAGATTCTATTCACGGCTAACCATGAAGCCCATGCGGCTTCCGCGTTCTTTCCGAGCCCCTATGAAGAGGCCGCGTTCCTGATCTTGGACGGTGCGAGCGAATGGGCCGCCTCGGCCCATGGAGTAGGTGAAGGCAATCGGATCGAGGTCTTGAAAGAGATTCCCTTCCCCCATTCCCCGGGACTGCTTTGTTCGGTCTTCGCTCAGTACGCGGGTTTTCGCGGGAAGGACGCCTGGGACAAACTGGCGGGACTTGCGCCTTATGGTAAGCCGCGCTATGTGGACGCCATCCACCACGAGCTTATCGACGTAAAACCCGATGGCTCTATCCGCATGAATCCGGAGTGTTGTGATTACCAGGCGGGTCTAGCCGGGGCCACCGAACGATTCGCAATGCTTTTTGGCGGTTCTCCCCGGCAACCGAAACAACGCATTACGCAGCGGGATATGGACCTCGCGCGATCGGCGCAGATTGTCAACGAGGAGCTTATCCTGCGAATGGCGCGCCATGTTTACGAGGAGACGGGAAAGGAATACCTGACGCTGGGTGGGGACATGGCCCTGAATGCCGAGGCCAATGCACGCCTAATCCGCGAAGGCCCCTTCAAGGATGTGTGGATTCCGCCGGCGCCCGATGACGCGGGCAACGCCGTGGGATGCGCACTGTTTGCTTACCACCATCTCTTTGATGCGCCCCCCGGCGCACCCGCGCCTGAAACAACGGCTAGGCTCCCATCCGTCTACACCGGCCCCTGGTTTGGCGAGGAGGCCATCGAATCCTATTTGCGGGAAGAGAAAATTCCCTATGAGCGTCTGCCCGAAGACGAGCTTTGCGAACGCGTGGCTAGCTTATTGGCTGACGAGAAGACCGTGGGCTGGTTTCAGGGGCGAATGGAGTTTGGAGTCCATCCCGCGGGCGCGCGCGGCATCTTGGGCAATCCCGCATCGCGAAGATTGCATTCGCGCCTCAACCACAAGACGGCGGAGAGCGAATCCTTCAGGCCTTTCGCGGCGTCGGTCCTGGCGGAACACATTTCGGACTTCTTTGAGCTGGACAGGGAAAGTCCGCATCTGCTGCTAGCTGTCTCGTTAGATCGCAAGCGTTTACGGAAACTGGGCAAGAACGAAAAGAAAGCCAAGGGCCTGGAGAAGTTGAGGGTTATCCGTTCCGGCCTACCGGCCATCACCCACGTGGACAACTCGGCGCGCATCCACACCGTCAGCCGCGAGGATAACCCGCTGTATCACGGTCTTATCAAGCGCTTCCACGAACGGACGGGCTGCCCCGTGATCATCAATATCCCCTTTCGCGTCCGCGGCGAGCCCACGGTGTGCAGTCCCGTGGAAGCCTTCGCGTGTTTCATGCGCACGGACATGGATTACCTGATCATGGGACCTTACCTGTTGGACAAGAAGAAACAGCCGCCAGAGCTGGATAGTCTTCCGGCCGGGGACAAAGAAGAAATCACCGCCAATTAGCGTGAACTGACGGTGATAAGCGATTTCCTGTGCTGACACAGCCCGCCATGAGCGGCCAGCAATCCGCCTCGTTCTATGTAGCGGCAGCGATCCGTTCGGCCGCCTCGGAAGCCCACTGGCCCAAGGCCACGCTCATGGCCTCGGCGTACGCGTTGGGCCCTTGTTCCTCCAAGGGATGGCTCGCACGGATAACGCCGGTCCAAACAGCGCTTCGGTCGCCGCCCCGGCGCAGTTCAAGACGCCCTTCCACGACGGCGGCAACCTCTTCCAGCGTGCGGTCTTCCTCAAATTTTCGCAGGGTCCCTAGGAGTACATAGTCGGGGCGCGGCATATCCGCGGCATTACCGACATCGTCAAAGCGGCCTGTTTCGGTCAAAGCGTCGAGGAGCGCCCGCGCAGCCGCCTCATTCGGGGACTTGGCCCACTCCGCGTTGGGATATCCGTGGAGGACATGGCCGCGCTCGCGGAACATCATGCGCTGGCGATACGGGCGATCCACCTGGATCGGGCGCATGCCGAGACTCTCCCCCGTGGTCTCAACCTGGGGAACTTCGATGACGGGCTCCACGGCGTAATACAGCGTGGGCGTATACCGGGGTGCGGCGCACCCTGTCACTACTGCGGCGGCTAAAGCCAGCATTACGGTCGCACTACGGGTCATCTTATGGTCCTTCGGGCTGGCCCCGGCCCCGAATAAAGGCCGAGGGATCGTCCTGGAGATAATCGCTGAGTCTGCGTATGGACTCGAGCGTTTCGTTTAGCGTGTGCAAGCTGTCGCGCAAATGGTACTCCATGTTGTCGGTCTGATGGAGAACGCCTTCCGCCGTTTGGCTGAAGACCTCCGTGGCATGGATAAGGTTCTCGCTGAGTTCTTCCATGTTTTCGAAGAGGCGATGCACTTGCTGTTGGGTTTCATCCAGGTCAAGCGTCTCGAGTTGCGCCCTCGTGGATACGACGAGTTGCGTTGTCTCTTCGGTCAAGTTCCCCAATTCGTTGGCCAACCGCGTGAAGTCCCTCATGCTCTCTTCCGCCGTGTCCTGGAGGCCGTACACCGTTTCCGCGACGGAACTCACGACGTTCCGCGCTTCTCGCAGCAGTCCATGGGCGTCGCGAATCATGTCGGTAAGCTCGCCTTCGTCAAGCCCTTCCAACGCGGCGCTCACGTCGCCGGCGATTCGGGAAAGGTCGTACAGAATCTCCTCGACCTGCGAACTCACGGCTTCAATCAGCGAGGGATCCGCCGGGATCTCCGCGTCCGGCTCCAACATATCCCCCTCGGGATCCCCGCCCGAAAGCATAACGCACATCGTGCCCGCCGCCACGCTATCCAACCCTAACCGGGCGCGCACGCCCTCCCGCAACGTCACAGTATCGAGGTTTACCTGAATGCGGACCCGGGCCTTGAGATCCTCCGTGACAAATATATCTTCCACTCTTCCGACAGGCACACCCATATAGACGACCGAACCGCCCTCCGTAAGGCCCTGGATGGATTCATCGAATTCCACCCAATACGACTCATGCGGCTCCCGTGTGTAGCCCGCGATCACGAGCACGCAGGTCACTATGATCACGAGACTCGTAAGGACAAATACCCCAACCTTGGTTTTCTGCGTCCGCGTCGCCACGGATGTAAACTCCTATTTCACGCTTAACCTCAAGCGTGACACGTTGTAGTCTGCGTTACTTAACGCATTTCGTCAAATGTGGTATGGACCTTAACGGTCTTTTTAAAACCCCGCCTTGTACCCCTTGATCCCGCCACTCAGATATTCCGTTGCGTGATGTGTTCGTCAGGACGGCGTTCAAAGAATTGCCGTACACGATCGTGTTCCGACTGCTCCGCCTCGCGCACCGTGCCTGTGAAGATGACCCGGCCTTGATCGAGCATGAGTATGCGATCCGCGATTTTGCGGATCGAATCCAGCTCGTGAGTCACGATAATCAGCGAGATCCCAAGCAAATGCTTGAGATTCAGAATCAAATCATCCAGCCCCGACGCCATGATAGGATCCAAGCCGGCGGAGGGCTCGTCAAAGAACACGATGGGTGGGTCCAACGCGAT
Source organism: Candidatus Hydrogenedentota bacterium (assembly GCA_007118235.1). GTDB lineage: Bacteria > Hydrogenedentota > Hydrogenedentia > Hydrogenedentales > SLHB01 > SKRY01. The sequence continues at coordinate 7,218 of SKRY01000451.1, forward strand.
GGCGCGGGCGAGCCCGGCCCGTTTGCGCATGCCGCCACTCAACTCGGAAGGCAGCTTATATTCGGCGTTGGCCAACCCCACCAAACTCAACTTCAAGCGCACCACGGCGTTGACCAGCCGGGGCTCCATATTGCCGTATTCCCGCAAGGGCAGCGCGACATTGTCTCCAACAGTCATCGAATTGAAAAGACCGCTATTTTGAAACGCGATGCCGATGTTGCGCTGCATGCCCGCCAGCTGTTCCTCGTCCATCCCCGTAATGTTCTGGCCGGATATCTCGATTGTCCCGTTCGTGGCGGGGATAAGACCAGTGAGGTGTTTGAGGAGCGTCGTCTTCCCGCAACCGCTTGCGCCTAGAATAACATAGATCTCATTCCGGGGCACATCGAACGTCACGTTATCCAGCACCGTGACATCCCCGTATTTCGCCACGAGATTACGCACGCGAATGACGGGACCGTTGGCGTTCTTTTGCTCTTTTAATTTCTTGGCCATACCGTGATTACAGAATGTAGTAGAAGAACGCTGCGAATATCATGTCAATGAAAACAATGAAGAAGATGTCCATTACCACGGCGCGCGTGGTCATCAAACCAACGCCCCGGGCGCCTCCCGTGACGCGCAATCCATTGTGGCACCCGATGAGCACAATGACGATGGCGAACACAAAGGCCTTGAAAAATCCCTGGAAGATATCGCTGAACATGGCGGCGTTCAAGGTCTGGTTGAACCAAATGTCGGGACGGAACTCAAGAACGACCAGGCCCCACACCGCGCCGCCCCCAATGCCCGCGAGCATCCCCAAGCCCGTCAATAAAGGCAACGCAATAACCAAGGCCAACACCTTGGGGGCCACGAGGAATTGGGCGGCGTGCAGGCCCATGCCCCGCAGGGCGTCAAGCTCCTCCTGCACCTTCATGGTGGCCAACTCGGCGGCGATGGCCGCGCCCGTACGGGCGGAAACCACCACGGCCGTCATGACGGCGGCCAACTCCCGTGCGAAAGCGACCATGACGAGATCGGCGACATAAATGCTTGCGCCAAACAACTGGAGCTGCGCGGCTGACAGCATGGCCACGATCATGCCGAGGAGGAAGTTCATCAAGAACGTGATCTTGAGCGCCCGAACCCCCATCTCGTGAAGTTCGTCCAAGAAGGAGCCCCACCGGAAGCCGCGGCCCTCGAAGGGCGCTAGCACCGTCCAGTAGATCGTGTCAACGAGAAAGTGATAGAACTCCTTGAACTCGCCTATGGTGTTGAGTGTGGCCTCACCGGCTTGCTCAAATACGCCAGGCCGCTCGGGAGGGGTCTCCGGCATGGATACCAAGCTGGGCCGGAGAAGCCCCAGAAACTCGGCGACATGGCCTTTTGGGCCAGCAAGATCGAAATCCGCGTTTTGCGCCTTGACGTAGTTGGCGAGTTCTATCAGCCACGCCCCCCCTCGCGTGTCCATATCTTCCGTTTCGCTGAAATCAAGGACCAGCGTCTGCCGGGGCGCAACACCTTCGGAGCGGATCTGCTCGACGAGGCCGCGGCCGCTTTCTTGGTCAAGGTGCTTGGGGCACTGAATGCGTTTTTCGTTCATGAGGATGTCCCGGCTAACGCCTCGAACTCGGCTTCGGTCAACACGGGAACTCCCAACTCGCGCGCCTTCTTCACTTTGCTTCCAGCCTTTTCTCCCGCCACCAGATAGTCCGTCTTGCTGCTCACACTTGACGACGTACGGCCGCCCAGCGCCTTGATTCGCTCGTGAATCCCCTCACGGGTATACTTTTCAAGCGCGCCCGTCACCACGAAAGACATTCCTTCGAGAGGTTGTGCCCCGCCTTCGGCCGCATCACCCTGCTGCTGCTCCTGCACCATCACCACGCCCCGTTCTCGCAGCCGGGCGATAAGAGCGCGATTGGCTTCCATCTCAAAGAAATCCCGGACCGAACGCGCCAAGGTGTCCCCAATTTCGTGAATGCTGGCGAGTTCCTCCACGGAGGCCTCCATGAGCGCATCAATCGAACCGCAGTGCGAAGCCAGAACTTCGGCGACATGGCTGCCCACGTGCCGGATGCCCAACCCAAACAGCAACCGGGCCAAGCCCCGGCTCTTGCTCGTCTCGATGGCCAGGACCAGGTTCGCCGCCGACTTTTTCCCCATGCGGTCAAGACCGGCGAGCGTCTCTTCGTCCAAGGCATACAGATCGGCGAAATCCCTAACGTGGCCGCCGTCCACGAGTTGTTCAATAAGCTTCGGTCCCAGCCCCTCGATGTCCATCGCGCCCCGGCTGGCGAAGTGCTCGATCCGCTCCTTGAGCTGGGCCGGACACCGAAGATTCAGACACCGGATGAACACCCCCTCGGGGTCCTTGCAAACGGCGCCGCCGCACGCCGGGCACTTGACCGGTTCGGGGAAGGGCTCCGCATCGGGAGATCGTTCACTCTCCACATGGCGCAACACCTGCGGGATGATCTCCCCCGCCTTTTGCACCTCCACGGTGTCCCCCACGCGCACGTCTTTCCGCCTCAGCTCCTCAAAGTTATGCAGGGTCGCCCGCTTCACAATGGTGCCGGCCAGCGGAACGGGATCCATCTCGGCGACGGGCGTCAGCGCGCCGCTCTTGCCCACTTGAATATGGATGTTCCGGAGCTTGGTGCGCGCCACTTCCGCCGGAAACTTGTACGCGATAACCCACCGGGGCGCCTTGCTCGTGCTGCCTAGACGGCGGCGCTGTTCCGCGCTATCGACTTTCACCACCATCCCGTCGGTCCCATAATCGAGTCCCCCCCGCTTGCGTTCCCAACGCTCGCATGCCTCTAGGACCCGCTCAATAGTATCACACCGCTCGGCGTGCTCGATGACGGGTAAACCGAGAGCGCGCAAGTCTCGCAAGGTTTGCCAGTGAGACTCCAGGTCCATCCCCTCCAGCGCCGCGAGGTCATAGGTTACCAGGTCGAGACGGCGTTTTGCCACCTCACGAGGGTCGAGTAACTTGAGTGTGCCCGCCGCCGCGTTGCGCGGATTCGCCAAGGGCTGTTCACCTTGGGCTTCGCGCAACACATTGAGGCGCTGCAATTCCGAGCGCCGCATGAAGATTTCCCCCCGAACCTCAAGCACTTCAGGCGGATTTCCTTCCAATCGGAGCGGAACCGGGCGAATGGTTTTCACGTTGGCCGTCACGTCATCCCCTTGCCGCCCGTCGCCCCGCGTAGCCGCCCGGCTAAACACCCCGTTGCGGTATTGCAGCGAGATAGCCACGCCGTCGATTTTAAGCTCCACCACATACGTGGGCCTCTCCCCCGCTCCAAGCCCTTTTCGAACCCGTTCGTCAAAAGCCCGCAACTCGTCAGGATTATACGTGTTGTCGATGGACAACATCGGGACCGCGTGTTCAACGGTGACAAACCCCTCGATGGGCTGGCCGCCCACGCGCTGGGTGGGACTGGCGGGGGTAACCAGTTCCGGATAGTCCGCTTCAAGGGCTTCGAGTTCCTTCATCAGCCCGTCGAATTCGCGATCGGCGATCTCGGGCTGAGCTTCCACGTAGTAGAGGCGGTTATGGCGCTCTA
>SKRY01000432.1 GCA_007118235.1 Candidatus Hydrogenedentota bacterium
AGTATCGCGCCCGCTGGCCCATCGAACACGAGGTCTCGGACAACTACATGGCGCTTGATCCCGACAATTAGGCGGTGCGCCCCTACACGAACAAACGTTTAACTAACAAGGAGAACCTTGGACATGCGGAGCACAATTGCTGAAAAGCCGGGCGCCGCGGCGCTCATCATCGCATTGACCGTGGCCTTGACCCCGTGGACCGCCTTGGCGGATAACGCGGAGCGCGAGGGATGGAATTTGGTCTGGCAGGAAGAGTTTGATTATGACGGCCTTCCCGATCCGGAGAAGTGGACGCAGGAATACGGGTTCATTCGGAACGAGGAAGCCCAATACTACACTCGGGAACGCGCCGAAAACGCCCGCGTCGAGGATGGACGGCTAATCATTGAAGCCCACAAGGAAGAGTACCCCAACGCGGCCCATGACGAAGACTCAGGCAACTGGCGGCGGGCCCGGGAGTACGCCGAATACACATCCGCCTCGCTCACTACCGAAGACCGCCAGCATTTCCAATACGGCCGAATCGAAGTGCGCGCCCGGCTTCCGCGGGGGCGGGGCGTGTGGCCGGCCATCTGGATGCTGGGCGAAAACCGGCGCGACGTCGGGTGGCCGCGTTGCGGCGAGATCGACATCATGGAGTTCGTGGGGTTTCAGCCCAAAACCATCCACGCCAACGTTCACACGCAGGCCTACAACCACACCATCGGCACTGGACAAGGCGACACCATCGAAGCCGAGGCGCCCTGGGATCAATTCCATCTCTATGGCATCGAGTGGGACGAGGATCGCATCGACTTCTTCTTTGACGATGAAGTGTATTTCACCTACGAGAAGGAACCGGATGCGGGCGAGGCGGAATGGCCCTTCGATCAGCCCTTCTATCTCATTCTCAATCTCGCCATCGGCGGGGCCTGGGGCGGTCAGCAAGGGATCGACGACGATATCTTTCCGCAACGTATGGAGGTGGACTACGTGCGGGCCTATGAACGGCAATAGACCGGCTGATCAGGGCACAATAATACGTACAATGAAACACGCTGGTCTGTCTTTTTGCCCTAGACGTTCCCGCTATGCAACCAAAATCCGAAATGCCGGATAATACACAGCATCAACCCGGCGCTTTTCGCCATAAGGGCCGGGCGCGGGATGGGGATATCCCAGTAGTAAACGATCTTGACATGGTAATGGAAACTGAGTAGTGTATGGCGAAATCGTGAATCTTACTGGTGTGACCGGCTTCGCCGCCCGCCGCCCCGTTGGTTGCGGGTAGAGGAGGCCGTGGGATGGCTAGGGTAGGGCCGTTCATCTTGCGGCAGTCGCATCGGTGGGATTCAGAAGGGGAAACGCGTGTTCAATCCGCTCAAAGGAGCCTCTGGACTAGGCTTCAACCTCCCATACTGAAGCAAACGCGGTGGGGGAACTTGTGGGGCGGGGGAAATACGCACGGGTGCGCACAGGGCGCATAACACAATAGCGTAAGGGAGGTTGAGTAATGGAAGGATTCACAATAGCACTGTCGTTTGCCGGCGCGTTTGCGTTGGGCACCATCTTCGCCGTTCTGGGGGCCGTCAAGTTGCATCTGGCGCCTGCTCTGGGGGTAGATGACGCACAGTACGGGCGGCTTATTTCCGCACTCATGTTTACCAGTATGGTAGCGGTGCTTGTTATTGGCCCCTTGCAAGACGCCATCGGTTTCGCCCCGATCGCCGTGGTGGCATTCGTGGCCAGCGGCGCATGTTTATGGCTGCTCGCGACGGTCAAGAGCTATAAGCTGGCGCTTTTTGCCGCCGCGCTTCTGGGCGTCGGGGCAATGTGCGCTAGCGTGACCGGTAGTTCGCTTGGGCCAACGGTGCTGTTCGACGGGGAGAACCCGGCGTTGGCGCAGAACGTCATCAACGTGTTCTTCGGTTTGGGCGCGTTCCTTACGCCCTTCATCGTCGGCAAATTAATGAACAACCTTGGCTACCAGAAGACGGTGAGCATCATCGGCGCTATTGTCTTCGTCCCCATTGTCTTGGTGTTCTTCAGCGCATTTCCAGAATCGGAAGCCGATTTCGATATTGCAGCAACGTTCGGGCTCCTGGCCACCCCGTATATCATATTCGGCGGCTTGGCCCTGTTCTGCTATGTCGGTCTTGAAGTCTCCATGGGCGGTTTTGTCAGCACCTATTTGCGGGATCATGACATGACCGACGAACAAGCGAACAAGTGGCTTTCGGGTTTCTGGGTCGCGCTCATTCTTGGCCGCATCCTCGCCTCCGTTCTGCTCTTGGCTACCGCTTTGCCTCCCGCGCAACAGGCTCCCATTGCGCCATTGCTCGCCTTGCTGGCCGTGGGCTCGATCCTCTTGATGGTGACCGCCAAGACCGCGAAGGCGGGCATTACCGGTACCCTGTTGACCGGCCTAATCTTTGGCCCAATCTTCCCGATGCTGGTTGGCGTCACGCAGTTCAAGAGTGCTGCGATCCAGGCCGGTATTGCCGGCAGCGTGTTCAGCTGGATCTTCGCCATCGGCCTCCTGGGCGGCACCCTGCTTCCCATGCTTATTGGCAAGCTTTCCGCCGCATCCACCATCCGTCAAAGCATGAAGGCTGCGGTGGTAGTGGCCGTCGCGCTTGTGATCCTGTCCGGCATCTTGTGGATGGTGCCCGCGGCGGATCCCGCGGAAATCATGGAACGGCTCGCCATAACGGCCGCCCAGTAATCCATTCCCGGCTAACCCAACACGATCGTTTCGGCGGAGACGCTTTCCCCTGCGGAGAGCGTCTCCGTTCTCTTTGTCAGGGCTTCTCGAATCGCCAAAGGCCAGCGGCCCGGGCGTGGGCGAACGCCTC
>SKRY01000014.1 GCA_007118235.1 Candidatus Hydrogenedentota bacterium
AGCGCTTCTCGGCGATGTTCAAGTTGGCCATGATCTTCACGCGCGACACAATCGCCGCGTGGAATCCCCGGATGGAAGGCGGGGTCGGCGCTTGGTGGAGCACCCCGTCGATCCGGAACCGGACCCGCAAGGTGTCCTCGAAAGGCTCGATATGGACGTCGGTGGCGTCGCTCTCAATGGCTTCCACGATCAACTCGTTCACGAATTTGATGATCGAGGCGTCCACTTGATCGTCGCCCAGATTCGCCCCCGCCGAGGGCGCGTTCAGATTCAGGACCGTCCCGCTGGCCTCGGAATCGCTAATGATCCGCTCCATCGTGTCGGCGCCCACGCCATAGAGCGTCTTCTTCGCGCGTTCAATCTCATCCGGGGTAGCCACCACGGCGTCAATGCGCCGTTTAAGCACCAATCGGATGTCGTCCAGGAGTTGCGCGTTCAAGGGATCGCTAATCGCGACCACCAAGGTGCCATTACGTTCTTGAATGGGAACGAAATTGTAATGGCTGGCGAACCGGGCGGGGACTTGACTTATCACCTCTTCCGGGATTTCCGTCTTTGAGGGGGTCACGAATTGCAGTTCGCAAAAGTCAGCCAAACTGCGGTACAAGGCCTCCTCGGTGGCATAGCCCATCTGAACAAGCGCATCCAGCAAGGTCACGCCAGACTTCTGGGCCTCGGTTCGCGCCCTGTTCAGACGCTCCTCATCAACCACATTGTCCCGGATTAGTTGTTTTTCAAATGCTTTTACACTTGCCACTACCGATACTCCAAACGCCGAAAGTCGTTATACATCAACATGTTATCACAAAGCGGCCCGCCCTGCAATGCGAGGAAAGCCCACCCGCTCGCATTATGGCGCCTGGTGCGATTCAGTCACTGTCCGCTGTTTCCGCATTATTGTGAAGCGCCGCTAGACTCGTGCGCGCCCGTTCCGCCAACGCTTCCTCCCCGCTTTGGGACACCGACAACAACAGCTCGCGAGCCTTCTCCACGTCTCCATCTCGCATGAGGTGGAATTGGCCGATTTCGTAATCGAGTTGGGCTTTCACGATGGGATGGCGGGCGTCGTCCCGCGCGGCGCTGAGGGCCGCCAGCATATCGCCATTGCCGCGAAATCCGCCGGCTCCGTCTTCGCCAGTCAATCGGGCCATCGCACGCACGGCCTCGGAGGCCACGAACGTGCCGGGGTGACGGGCGACGACATTCTCCAGCGCCTCGAAGTTTCCGCTGGCGCGTCCGGTGGCGGCGTGCAGGGCATGCAGCGAGGCGTAATCGTCCTTGCGGGCCTCGGCGAGCATGTTCCAGCGGGTAACAACGTCCGCCAGCCGCTCCCCGGACTCCAGCACATGGCGGTGATTTCGCACCACTTCACTGTAGGATTCGTACGCCCGGTCGTACCACTGAAGCTGATCATACGCCAAGTCCGCGAGAACTAGGCGCGCCTCGGCGGTCCAGGGCTGCGCGTTCTCGTTTTCGAGCGCCTCCTCGATGAGCTGGTAGGCGCCCGTGAAGTCACGCGCCTGAAGCCGCTGCTCCATCCGCGTCCATAGGGCATCTTCCTCGTTTAGACCAGCAACGGGGGTTTCCTGGCCCTGAGGCGAGGCGCCGCCAACCTCTACCGGCCCGGTGGTCTGTAATGCGAAAACTCCCACGGCCAACGCGCACAGGGCTCCGCTAATGGCCAGCCGCCATCCCCCGGCGGCGGACGGCGCGGTTCGGCGCGCCGGTTGTACATCCCTTGCGGTTCGTTGCCTTGCCTCGGAAAGACGCGCCTTGAGGACGGGAAGCAGGTCGTGATCCAACACGGGCCGGCTGACTGGGATGTATTCCCTCAGGGTGCGGAGTTCGGCTTGCCGCGCGCGGCAACGGGCGCAGTTCCCGACATGCCCCCGCAGCCAGTGCTCCTCCCTTTCGGTCAAGTCATCGTAAACGGAAGCCGCCAACAGCCCCCGCGCCTTCACACAACCAAACATCGGTATCTCTCCTCAGCTTATTCCCCGCCTTGCATATCCTTTAAGGCCTTCTGCAACTTGCGCATGGCCCGAAACAGGTGGACCTTCACGCTGCCCACGGTGCAATTGAGACTCTCCGCGATATCACTGATCGCAAGTCCCTCGTAATGACGCATAACGAAGACGGCGCGCTGCGTGGGGGACAACACCACCAAGGCCTCGTCCACGCGCTCGGCGATTTCCCGGGCCCACACCGCCTTGGCGGTATTCTCCTCGCCGCTTTCCTCGTTATCGAGCGCGTATTCGTTCAGCGCCGATTCATCCAGCTCTTGGTGGCGCTTGCGCTTGACGCGCCTGAGATGATCAATGGCTTGGTTGGAGGTGAGACGCAACATCCAAGGGAGAAACCCACCGGTCGGCTGCCAGCTATCAATCTTCTGATACACCTTCAGCAGCGCTTCCTGCGTGACGTCGAGGGCATCCTCCCGATTGGTCGTGATGCGGTAGGCGACCGCATACACCCGCCCCTGATAACGCCGCACGATCTCCTCAAAGGCTGCTTCGTTCCCGCCTTTGAGCGCCAGCGCGAGGTCTTCATCACTCAACCTCCCCAAGTCCGTGTGCTTTTCAGGATTCACTGGCAAAAACGCGCTCCCAGGGGAAAAGGTTTACAATCCATGGCGCACCGCCGTGTTACAGCGCGATGCGCCGGCCTTGCATCGCGTGCGCCCATCTTGGCCCAAGCCTCCCCGCGTTGGCTTAGGCCACGAACAGATAATGCTCGCCCTCCCGGTGGCCGCGGGGGGTGAGCCACTGCCGAATCTCGGCGCGGGCGCCGGGCGCGCCAACGGCGATGAGGATGAATCGTTCCCCCGCTGGGG
>SKRY01000477.1 GCA_007118235.1 Candidatus Hydrogenedentota bacterium
CGCGGCTGCGTCCAAGATAGCCTCCAAGCCCTCGCCGGATTCAAGATAGTACAAACAGTGCGCCTTGCGCTTGCCCGCCCGCAAAGCCTCTTGGACGGGGATGCGGCCGGTTACGGGAACGCGCTTATTTCGTCTCGCCGGCGCTTTGCCCCGGCGCCGTTTCGGTTGGTGTTTCATGAGCGTCTTCCTCGCATATTGCTGTCTCTCTCCGCTCCGTGTTGAACGCTCGGATTGTTCCGCCGCATCTGTATGCGTACCCCTTTCTGCCGTGAATCAGGATAGCACGAAAACCGGAGTGGCGCATCAAAACAGCGGGATGTTTGGCGCCTACCGCAGGATAAGGAGCATCGTAGCGCCAGCATCTTGCCGGAGCCTACAGCGGCCAGGCGGGCCGGCGCTATCCTGGGGTAGCGTCTTCATTCGGCGATTGGGGGAGGGGTGGAGGAGAATATCGCCTGAAGCTGGCCGGTCACACCAAAAACAAAGGCCGGCGCCCGGAAAGGGTACCGGCCCTATATCGGAACTTGCGTGATGAAAGCGGCTTGCGCGCGCCTTCGCAAGTTATTTTAGAGGCCCGGAACGATAGCTCGTTCGGGCCTCCGCGGAAGGAGAAACGCCACATGTGACGCTGACCAACTGAATTGTATCACGGGCTCCGGGGAAACGCAAGTATTTGCATATCAACTGTTTACAACATTGTGGCCCGTGTGGTTTTGGCCATAATCCCATAAAGGAGGCGCTGGTTTCCGGACCGGCGCCATGTGGCCCCGATCCCTGGCAAAACGCCGGCCAGTACTCAGCCGTGGGCCGCCAAGCTCCGGTCAAAAAGAGCTTCGCGGCCCACGGTCTCTACGTTTCTCATGTTCCGGCGTCAATTGAAAGGCGCGCGGAATGTGACACACACAGGCGCGCCTACCTCGACTTCGCTGCCCGTGAATTCCAATTCGCCGGTCTCTTGGTCGATGCGGAACACGGCGATGTTGTCCGTGTCTTGATTGGCGGCGAGCAGGAATCGCCCCGTGGGGTCGATGTTGAAGTTGCGCGGCGTCTCGCCCCGGGTGGAGGTGTGGCCAATCGGCGTCAACTCCCCGGTGTCCGCGTCCACGGAGAAGGCGGCGATGCTATGGTGGCCCCGGTTGGAACCGTACACGAAGCGTCCGGTGGGATGCACGCGGATTTCGGCGGTGGTGTTGTCCCCATCGAAATCATGCGGCAGGGTAGGCACGGTATGAATGGGATCCAAGGCGCCTGCCGCCGCGTCATAGGTGAAAGCCGTGATCGTGTTGTCCAACTCGTTGATGACGTAGGCGTACTCGCCGGAGGGATGGAACGTGAAATGCCGCGGCCCGGCGCCCGGCGCGGTTTCGGCATGGGGCGGGTCGTTTGGTTCGAGGCTTCCGTCCTCGTCGCTATACCGATAAATGCGGATTTGGTCAATGCCGAGGTCGGCAACGAACAAAAAGCGGCCGTCCGGCGCGAGATCCACGGCGTGCGCATGAGGAGCCTGTTGCCGGGGATGAACGCTTGAGCCTTCGTGTTCGACGTAGGCCGTGGTCTCACCAAGCGAGCCATCGTCTTCGATGGACGCCACGATGGCGGAGCCCCCGCCATAGTTGGCCGCCATCGCGTGACGTCCCGGCAAGTCCACGGCGATGTGACATGGGCCGCCGCCAATGGAGGGATGCTGGTTCAGCAACTCGAGCAGCCCGGTCTCCGGATCAATCGCGAAAGCGTTCAACGCCCCCACGGTGTTTCCTTCCTCATCGGTCATCCGGCCCACCGAGTACAGGAGCGGCTCCGTGGGATGCAACGCCAGGAAGCTGGGATTGTTCGCTTCCCCCGCCAAGCCAACCACTTCCAATTCGCCGGTTTCTGTATCGAGATGCAGCAAGTAGATCCCTTCGCTCTGTCCCCCGGTGTACGTGCCGATATAGACCAGCCAATGAGGCGGCGTCCCGCCGCTCTCCTGCGCTCCGGCGCCCGTGGGCGCGATAAGGCTGAATACGGCCGCGAGCGCAATGCAGGTCCCCGCGCCGCGCCAGATGTGGTGTCTCGCCATCATGTCGTGTACCCCTTTGTTCTTCTGTTCCCGCAACGATTGAACGAAGCCCTGGGGAAACGTCCCCAGAACGCGCGTATCATACCATAGCTGGCTGTCATCCCCCGAAACCATCGGCCGCTTCGAATGCCCCGCACACTCACCCTTGCGAACGGGGCCGCGGGGATGCGCCAGCACGGGCCAAATCCCCATCTGGCTAGGGATGTGACTCTTCTTGAAATTGGCGTCCGGCTGCCGTACGATCGGGACTCCTCACATGATTTCAAGCCACGGGAGCCACGGGAACAAATAATGACCACCCTGAATGATGTGCAGCGGCAAGCCATTGAAGCCGGGAACGGGCCAGTGCTGGTGCTGGCTGGAGCGGGCACGGGCAAGACGCGCGTGATTGTCGAGCGGCTGGCGTGGCTGGTGGCCGAACAAGGCGTGGATCCGCGCAATCTACTCGCCGTGACGTTCACCAACCGGGCGGCGAACGAGATGCGCGAGCGGGTGGCGGAGCGGCTCGGCGTGGAGCGGCTGGCCGCGTGGGTGGGCACGTTCCATTCCTTTGGGCTGTTCCTGCTTCGGCGCGAGATTGAGCGTCTCGGCCGGTCCACCACGTTCACGGTGTTGGACGACTCTGATCAGCTCTCCCTCGTGAAGCGGCTTGTGAAGGAGATGCCCGCCAAGTACAACCGCGTCTCTCCGCGGGAGACCTTGAACTGGATTAGCCAGTTCAAGCAGGGCCTGACGGCGCCCACGGAAGAGGACACCGA
>SKRY01000320.1 GCA_007118235.1 Candidatus Hydrogenedentota bacterium
ATGGAAGATCCATCCCCCAAGAAGATACCATCCCCCCACAAGAAGGCGGCATCAACCGGAAAGCGCGCAAAAACGGAGGGTAACCATTGGAACGCTGGGTGAAGAGTGAAATCTTGTATGAAGGGCCTATCGTCAGGCTGCGGGCGGGCGACGCCGTGCTCGACGACGGTACGGCGGTCAAGCGCGAGGTGGTGGAGCATGACGGGGGCGTCGGGATCCTGCCCTATGAAGACGGAGAGGTGTTTCTTGTCCGGCAACACCGCATCGCGATAGGCAGCGAACTGCTGGAAATCCCGGCGGGCCGTCTGGAAGCAAACGAGACGCCCGAAGAGCGCGCGGCGGTGGAACTCGAAGAAGAGATCGGGCGCCGGGCAGGCCGCATTACCCCCTTGAGCACGTTCTACCCTTCGCCGGGCTTCACCAACCAGGTGGACTACGTCTTCCTCGCCACCGAACTGACCGAGACCGAGCGCCGTCCGGAATTCGACGAACGCATCGAAGTGGTGCGCCTGAGCCTTGATGAGGCCGAATCCATGCTGTTGCGGCCGGATGCGCTCGTGGACGGCAAGACCGCGCTCGCGCTGTACGCCCTGCTCGCGCGCCTCGGGCGCATTCCCGGGTAACCGCGAAGAGCAACCGCGAAATGCAACCGCGAATGAACGCCAATTCACGCGAAAGACAACAGCAGCTGAATAGCTAACGCACAGGGAGACATCAATGGACCGCTACGATCAAAAGGATGGCAAGGGGTTGCTTCTGAAGGACGAGGTTTACGCGATTGTGGGCGCGGCGATCGAGGTATCGAAAAACCTGGGGCCTGGGTTCTTGGAAGCGGTGTATCAAGAGGCGTTGGCGCTTGAGCTGGGTGAGCGCGGCATCCCTCATGAGGAACAGAAACCTATCCGGATCAAATACAAGAACCACCTACTCCGCAAGGAATACTACGCGGATTTCCTTTGCCATGACCAGATTATCATCGAGATCAAAGCCACGAAAGCAATAACTTCGATTGAAGAAGCTCAGTTACTGAACTACCTACGAGCCACCCGGCTTCCTCTGGGAGTTTTGCTGAATTTCGGTTCTCAAAAATTCGAGTGGAGACGCTTCGTCAACACACGGAAAGAAGCGCCCCGCCAAGGCACACAATAAATTCGCGTCAATTCGCGTTCATTAGCGGTTTCTCTTCGCGGTTGCTCTTCGCGGTTGCTCTTCGCGGTTACCCATTGCGGAGGATGGCGGCGCCGTAGGTGAACCCGCCGCCGAATGCGGTCAGGGCGATGGGTCCCTGGGGGAGGTTTCCTTCGGCCAGGGCCAGGGGGATGCTGCTCGAGGAGGTGTTGCCGGTGTACTCGATGCATTGGCGCACGCCGGCGCCGGCGGGAAGCCGCTTCTCGACGGCGGTCAGGATGCGGCCGTTGGCTTGGTGGGGGATGACGAGGGCGAGGTCTTCCAGGCGGATGGCGTTGGCGTTGCAGGCGCTCTGCACGCTATCGAGCATGGCCCGGACGGCGTGGGTGAACACTTTGCGGCCCCGCATGCGAATGCGCGCGTCCTCCCGCAGCCCCACGTAGAGGGCTTCGCCGGGTTCGCCTTCGGCGCCAAGGATGGGCCGCGTGAGGGTGAGGCCTTCGTGGTCTCCATCGCTGGCGGCCGTCAAGACGGTGGCCGAGGCCGCGTCGCCGAAGATGATGGCCGTCTCGAAATCGTCTTCCGTCAAGCACGCGGACAGCATCTCGGTGGTGACGGCGAGCACCCGCCGGGCATGGCCCGAGTGGATGGCGTCGAATCCCAAGGCGAGGGCGTACAAGTATCCGCTGCACGCCGCGCTGATGTCGTACGCCGGGATGCGCCGGGGCGCGGCCGGATCGCTCAATTCGTGGAGGAGCCGGCAGGCCGTCGAAGGCGTCGCGGCTTCCGGTGTGGTGGTGCTGACGATCACGGCGTCGATGTCCTCGAGCGTGACGGACGCCTTGGCCAGCGCGCCGCGCGCCGCCTCCGCCGCCATGCTTAGCGCGGATTCGCCGGGAGCCGCCCAGCGGCGCGAGCGGATGCCGGTGCGTTGGAAGATATCGTCCGCCGAATACTCCGCGAAGCGGGACGCCAGTTCTTCATTGGGCACTACGCGGCTCCCCAGCACCGTGTGAAGGGCCGCCAGCCGGATGGCCGATGTAGATGCGCCGTTTACGGTCTGCCGAGCCGACGGCTGTCTTGAAGGCGGTGTAGCCATGGAGCCCCTGGGTTTCAACACGGGCGTCCCCGGCTCCTCGCGCGTGGGGCGTTTGCGCATCTCGGTTCCGCTGGGCAAGCGAAGCCGCAGCAGGGGGCTCCCCACACGGACCATTTCGCCTTCCTTGACGAGCAGCGCTTCCACGATGCCCGCGGCGGGGGCGTGGAAGTCGAAGACCGCCTTGTCCGCGTCCAGTTCCGCGATGTGCTGGCCCGCCTCAACGCGGGCGCCCGGCTGGATATGCCACGCCACTACCGTGACCGACTCATCCGCCGGACTCGCGCCTTGCGCCTCGATGGTGAGGATGCCGCGCTCTTCCCTTGGGGGAGCTAGCCAGCTCAGATCCATGTCCAGCATTTCGGCCGCGGCTGTCAGGATGCGCTTGAAGGATGGCAACACGTCGAGCTGGTTCGTGAAATTGCAGGGGACGTAGGTGTCGGGGCGCATGACGCGCCGGACCTGAACCGGCTGGCGAAGGGTCTCTGTAACCGTGGCGATGATCTCGCCCGCCATCCCGCAGGTCGCGTTGTCCTCGTGCACCACCAGCAAGCGGCCCGTGCGGGCGGCGGATTCGCATACCGTTTCTCG
>SKRY01000298.1 GCA_007118235.1 Candidatus Hydrogenedentota bacterium
ACTTCATCCCAACCCTTGTCGTAGACCCCATCGTATTTTTCGATATCCTCCGGCAATGCATGCAACGGCCAATGGGGCGCGTAGTGGGCGACATATAAGAACAGCGGCTCATCGGGATCCGCTTCCCGGATGAACCGGGCCGCGTGGTCGTTGATCTCATCCGTGTAGTAGAACTCGTCCCGATCGTCGAATCGCGGTTGCGACGGGATGAGCGCGTTGCCTTTCGTGAGACTGACCATGTTGTAGTACCCGCCCCCGCCAGAGAGTTGCCCGTAGAACCGGTCGAATCCGCGTTGCAACGGCCATGTGTCGCGGTGAAGGGTAGGGGCCGGGTTGCCGTAGTTGTAGTGGGTGACATGCCACTTGCCGCTTATGAACGTCTGGTAGCCCGCCTCGCCAAGGACTTCGCCCATGGTGACGCAACGGTCCACCAACCGGCCCCGGTACCCCGGCGCATCGCCCGGCCCCACCATCGCCCCCACGCCGGCCTGATGCGGATACAGCCCCGTAAGAAGCGATCCGCGAGTGGGCACACACCGGCCCGCGTTGTAGAACTGCGTGAACCGCAGCCCGTTCTCCGCCAACCCGTCCAAATTGGGAGTCTCAATCTCGCCGCCGTAACAGCCCACGTCGCTGTAGCCCATGTCGTCGGCCACGATGACCACGATGTTCGGGCGGCTATCCGGGGCTGCATCGGCGGCCCTCATCCCCGCGAACGGCAACGCCGCCATGCCCGCGCCCACGGTTTTCAAAAAACTCCGCCGATCCCATTGCTTTTTCATCACGATTTCCCGCCTTTCCTTGCGTTATGCTTGGGGTCTACTTCCATTAACGAGCATAGTGGGGATGTGTCTATGAGGCCGTAGCTCCAAGCTGCTTCGCAGTAAACCCTTGTGTGTATCGCGCCACGGGACCCACCGCTCAACCGCGGGCGTGTAAGGCGCTGAAAGCGCCATGGAGAGTAGCCTGGGACAAGCGTAGCGCAGTCCCAGGTCACGGGCTGCCTTCAAAATCGGTCCTGAAGGGACCGAGGCAAGCGCCGCGCCCTTGTTCCGTCCCTTTAGGACGAATATGAGCGGAGACATCTACCCTGGGGCTGCGCTTCGCTTGCCCCAGGCTACTCGCTATCGCGCCTCCGGCGCGTCTTGGGCCGAATATCCGGCAAGGCCTTTCATCCAAGTACCTGCCAAAGTCTGTGCATTTTAGCGCCGGCCCGAAATCCATGTATGACACCAACCCACGCTCAATCTCCCCGCCCAAACCATTTCAGGCTAAGTCAGGCGCAATCGGAACATCCACAACTTAACGCTGGCCGAAGTACTAGTTCACGGATCCAGGGGGCTAGGCCAGCTCGGCGACGGGGTGCGTTCTTCCTCGAAGAAGCGCTCGAACCAGTCCACGATGATGGGGTGGTCCGCCGCTATGTCGTTTTGCTCGCCGATGTCCTCGGACAGGTCATAGAGTTCGATGGGCGCGTCGTGGGCTTGCCGCACCGCCTTCCATTTCCCCCGCCGAGCGGCTTGTTTGAAGTCGCCGCCGAGGGTGAATTCCCAGTATAGCGGCCGGTCCTCCAGCTTGGGTTGCGGCTGGGACAATAAGCTGGGCACGACGCTGACGCCATCAATGTCTTCCGGAGGCGAGACACCCGCCAGCTCGGCCAGCGTCGGCAGCACGTCGGCGTAATACCAGATGTCGTGGCTGACGGCGTCCTCCTCGATGACGCCGGGCCACCAGACGACCATGACCGTCCGGAGACCGCCGTCGTACATGGAGCGTTTCATGCCGCGTAACGGGCCGGAGCTGTCGAATACGCCCTCGTACCGGTTCTGGGCCCCGTTGTCCGAGCAGAAGAAGACGATGGTGTCCTCGTCGATACCCAACTCCTTGAGCAGGTCAAGCATGCGGCCCACGTCCCGGTCGGCGCGGGTGAGCATGGAGGCGTAGACCTTTTCTTCCTCGCTCCAGTCCGTGTCCTCGGTATACGGTTCGAGTTCCGGGATTTGCCACCGGGCATGAGGAATAGTGTACGGCACGTAAAGGAAGAAGGGATCCTCTTCGGGGCCGTGGCGTTCGATGAAATCGAGGGCGAAGTCCGTGAACAGGTCGTGGACATAGACCTCTTCGGTATCGAAATCCTCCCGCGTGCCCGTGTTGCCTTCGAGATGCAACCTCTCTTGGTTCTCCCAGATGTATTCGGGGTAATAGGAGTGGGCGCGCGCTTGATTAAGCAAGCCCAGCCATTCGTCGAAGCCTTGCTTATCTGGCACGCCGGGCGTACCCGCTTCGCCGAGGCCCCACTTGCCCGTGATCCCCGAGACGTAGCCCGCTTCCTTGAGCACATCCGCCACAGTCGTATCCTCTTCCAACAAGGGGACCCGCCAAGCGCCTTCGCCCCGAAACGGGCATGCGACGGCGCCGTGGTCTTCCACATTGCTCATGTTCCCGCGCACACGGGTATGCCCAGTATGCTGGCCTGTCATGAGCACGCTGCGGGCTGGGGCGCACACCGGCGACCCCGCGTAGCAGTTCGTGTAGCGAATGCCCTCGCGCGCCATCTGATCCACGTGGGGCATCTGGATGTGTTCTTGGCCGTAAACGCCAAGGTCGCCGTACCCCATGTCGTCCGCCATGATGAAGATGATGTTCGGCCGCCTGCCTTCCGCGGCCCCAGCCCGGCCCATCCCCGCAAACGGCAACGCCGCCATGCCCGTGCCCACCGTTTTCAAGAAGTCTCTTCTGTCCCAGTACCTTGTCATCGCAACGGCTCTCCCTCTTGGTTCTCCTGTGATTGCCCTTCCATTTTCAGAAACT
>SKRY01000073.1 GCA_007118235.1 Candidatus Hydrogenedentota bacterium
CCCCACTATCGTCCCCGTTGTCTCCGTTTTCCTCTTCATCGTCCTCCTCTTCCTCGGCGGGTTCCGGCTCGGAGGGGAGGACGCTGAAGATCCAGATCCGGGAGTCGATGTTGGTTTCGCCCTGGAGCGCGCCCCAGGAGACGCCGTAATTGCCGGGCGGCAGGCCCTCGGGGAAATCAATGGCGAGCAGGGTTCCCGCCTCATCAATGTACCGGGCTTCGTGCGGCGTTAGGCGGGCGCCGGTGTAGACTTCAATGATCTGGGTTTCGCCCCAGTCATCCTCGACAAACAGCTCCACCATCTCCATGCGGTAGACCCTTAATCCGCTCCGGGGCAGCCGGTGAGCGACGATGCGCGGCTCCGGGCCGACCTGGACATCGGTCCAGCGCTCCAGGCCATACAGCGTGCCCAGGTTGTTGGAGTCAAAGCGCTGGGGTTCAATGGCTCCCGCCGCGCGGTAGCGGTAATTCTCGAGGAAGTGCACCCCCTTCTGACGGGGCAAGGGCCACAGCGTCACGGGACGCGCGAGGACGGGGCGCAGTTCATCGATGGTCATTTCGAGGTGGCCGCCGGTGTAGCCGGTCTTCATGAAGCGCAGGTTCACCTCGCCGGGTTCATAGCGCACCTTGTATTCGCCCCGTGCGTTGGAAAGGGCCTGGCGTCCGGTCTCTTGCACTTCCACCACCACGCCGGGCAGGCGGTTGCCCTGGAGATCCTCGACCGTGCCCTGGATGGTGGCGGGAAAACACCCGGCGAAGGCGGCCAGCGCAAGGACAAGCCCCCAGTTGCGGCCCATGCTGTGAAATAGGGTGGGGATTCGTTCGATGTTTTTCGTAATCACTTATAGATTCTTTACAAATTCCGCGCTTATCCGGGCGCTTTCCAATGAGTCCGTGGGACACGCATCTTGTTCCACGATATACCATTCGACGCCAGCCGCCTTGGCCGCCGCCACGATGCTTGCCCAATCGAGTATACCCTTGCCCAGCTCCGTGTAGGTGGGCGAATCGCCTTCCGTCATGTCCTTGAGGTGAATCAAGGGCAGGCGGCCGGCGTACTTGGCGATTTCCTCCAGGGGGTCATGCCCCGCGAAGCGGGTCCAGTAGACATCCAGCTCGACGCCCAAGGCGCCGGGCTCGGCGGCATCGAACAAGATGTCCAAGGCCGTCTCCCCGTCTATGATCTCATATTCGTGAGCGTGGTTATGGTAACACAGGGTAAGGCCATGTTCCTTCATCAC
Source organism: Candidatus Hydrogenedentota bacterium (assembly GCA_007118235.1). Taxonomy (GTDB): domain Bacteria; phylum Hydrogenedentota; class Hydrogenedentia; order Hydrogenedentales; family SLHB01; genus SKRY01. The sequence goes on from SKRY01000073.1 coordinate 1,241, forward strand.
GAACCCCGCGGCCTCCATTTCGCGGCCGTACTGCGCCCAGGTTTCCCGCGTCGATTTTCGTTCGTTGCCCACCCATGGCGCCACGACGTACTCGTGGCCCAGGGTCCGCGCCATGTCAATGACGGCGTCGAGATCCTCCGCGAGGGTGTCCATCCCCACATGGCCGCTGATCGCTGTCAATCCCGCCTCGTCTAGCAGATGGCGGAATTCCTCGGGGCTCAGGCCCGCCAAGCCCGCCGTCTCCACGTGGTCATAGCCCATGGCCTTCACTTCCTTGAGCGTGCGCGCGGGATTGCGTTCCATGTGATCGCGCACGGTGTATAGTTGCAACGCATACGAGATTGTGTTCATATCCATGCTCCCTAGGTCGAATGAGGCGGCGCCACGATTCGTCGCCGGGTATGGGGGACACGGCGCGCGGCTCCGCATGTGGCCCTGCATTCTCCCCCAGACCACCCCCGTGGTGATACCATGCCGTTTCGGCGTGTGAAGGTTCCCGCCGCCGGGCGTGGTCCCAAGCGATCTCTTTAGAACTCTACCGCATTGTGAATGGCGTTGCGCACGCAAGTCAAGGCGGTTCGGAAACCGCTGTAGGAAGACCGCGCCCCGTTTTCGCCACAGCGCATTCAACGCGCGAGTATTTACTTGACATACGCGGGTTGCTTTTGCCATACTCTTTTCATATTTGATAGTGAACGGTCCCACCTCCCCAACGCACAGTGGCGGCACGAGCTGTAGCGGGCGGTATCGGCGGCGCTCATGGGGATGCGCCTGACGCCGTTGACGCATTGCAAGGCGTCAACCAAGGCAAGCCGAAGTTGAGGGGGGGGCGGCTGCGGCTGAAGTTTCCACATGGGGAGTGGGATGGCGCGTCCTGTAACGTTTTTCTCCGCCACGTGTATAAACGCGTAGGAGTCTGGAAAGGGGAGTTTCGCCCACCGTTGGGGAATGGAGCTTGGGCGGGCGCTGTTGGGATTGCCTGCCGATACCCTTCCAGCGAAAATGCACTTGGCCAAAAGAGGAGTGGCGCACACCGTGAAACATATAGCGGCAGTTACCCAAGATGTGGAAAAGGTATCCGTTCCAGGCGACATCCCCATGTGGACCGACATCCTGCAGGCGCTGGCGCAGAAGAAGCAGATGTTGGAAGACTGAGGCGCCACAAGGCGTATCACTCCTGCGATGTCCGGTCCCTTGCTGAGGGATCCCCTGGTAAGGGCGAGCGTTGGCCGTGGAACGCGCTTGGCGCGGCTCCACACCGTATACAAGCTAACAGACAGGATAGGAGGTACGAAATGAAACGGCACATCAAACAGCTTAGCATGCCACGTCCGGCAATTGAGCCCAGAAACCTGATTGAAGCGATCTGGTTCGCTATCCTGGACATTTTGGGCAAGGCCCGTCCCCAATAGGGCGGCGCGAGCCGGCTAGAGTTCGCAACTTATTGGACATCCCGCGGGTACTGTCTATCCGCGTGAGGTCATATACGCAAGAAGCAAGTGTAACCAACAACGCAAAAGGAGAATCACAACCATGAAGCACCTCAAACACATCAGCACGCCCAAAAC
>SKRY01000097.1 GCA_007118235.1 Candidatus Hydrogenedentota bacterium
CGCGCCGTCGTTGAGGTGATTCCCGGTGATCACGAAGCCCCGCCGCTCGATCACCTTCTCCCCACACCCGGGGCAGAAGGTGTTCTCGGCGTCGTGGCCGGTTACGCGGCTGAGGTAGACGTAGTCGAGCCCGGCCGCCATGGCCGTTTCGCGGGCCTTCTCCAAGGTGGAAACCGGCGTGGGCGGCAGGTTGGCCAACCTGTACAAAGGATAGAAGCGAGCGAAGTGGATTGGCGTGGCCGGTCCTAGCTCTTCGCTAACCCACTCGCACATCTCACCAATCATGTCCATGTCGTCGTTCATCGACGAGATGACGATATTGGTGATCTCGATATGGACGCCCTCTTCCTTCAGCAGCCTCAGCGCATCGAGCACGGGCTCCAGCTCGCCGTCGCACACGTCGCGATAAAACTCCGCGTCGAAGCTCTTCAGGTCCACGTTGAAGGCGTCGATCTTGCCCGCCCATCGGCGGAGCGGTTCAGGTTCGATGTAGGCGGCGGTGTGCACCAAGTTCAGTAGGCCCGCCTCTTTCGCAAGGTCCGCCGTCGCGTCCACGTACTCGTAGAACACAATGGGTTCCCCGAAGGCGTAGCTCAGGGAGCGGATGCCCGATTGTTGGGCTTGGCGGAGGGCTTCCTCAGGGGAAATGTCGTAGGCGTGGACGTCATCCGGCGCCACGAGCGCCATGTCCCAGACTTCGCAAAACATGCAGGCGAGATTGCAGCCCGCGGTCGAAAGCGACAACGCCCGGGTGCCCGGCAACACGTGGAAAAACGGTTTGCGTTCGACGGGATCCGTCTGGACCAGGGCGGGGTTTCCGTAGACCAGCGTGTAGCCTTCTCCGCCCCAGTTTCCGCGCACCCGGCACGGTCCGCGCATGCCTTCCGCGATCTCGCACCGCCGCGGGCAAAGCCGGCACCTGATCCCGCCGCCTTCCAGGCTCTCGAACCACGGCGAGCGCCTGCTCCGGATGAGACCGGGCTGCGCGCCCATCTGCGGTCCCGCTCCGGGCGTGGTTTGCGCATGCGCGCCGGGACCAAGGGGGGCGACCCCCGCCGCGCACAAGGCGCAAGCGCCCAGCTTCAGAAAGTCGCGTTTGGTGATTCCGGCATCGTTGGATGGTTGCTCACGCATAATGCCTCCTACTAATCGCGATTATACCAAAGGCGGTGGCGTTCGCCACAGCGGCCATCAGACAGCACGCGGCGATCCCAAGCACGGGCGCCACCACGGCGCTAGCCAGCACCGCCCCCGCGCATCCCCCGAACAGTTCCACGCCGTACACCAGGCCGCCCGCCTTCTCGGGGCGTTTGTGCAAGGCCATACTGCTCGCCGCGGACAACGGGAATCCGGCCCCATTGAACAAGCCCGCCGCCACCGTAAGCAGCGAGAACAGAAGAAAGATAAGGCGCGGATCCGGAACGGCCGCCGAGGCGGGAATGATGACGGCCATGAGGGCCGCGAACGCCGCGATGAGCGCCTGCACCCCGGCGAGAAGGCGCATGTCCGCCTTGTGCCGGATGTAGCGTTGGGTCAACCATGCGCCCAGGGCGAGCCCAGCCATGAACAAGGCCACGATGAGCCCGATCATCTCGTAGACATGGCCGTACACGTTTTGAAATGAGAACAGCAGGGCGATTTGCAGCGCCATCGTGGACAGGCCCGTCGTGAACACGGCGAACAGCACGGCGGCGTGCATGTCCGGCCGGGTCCCGGAGAAGCTCCCCACGATACGGAGCACAAGCGCGAGCCCGAGGCACGCGGCGGCGGCCGGGAGTATCCACCAGGCCTGTACGCGCAAGATGGCCACGAAGAGGTCCGTGTGTTCCGCACCCGTGAGGACGTTCCAGAACATCACGGTGTAATAGTAGCCGATTGGCCGGAAATCGGAGTTGATGAAATACCGTTCATCCGGCGGCGGAAGGTCCGCTTCCGCCTGTTCTTGTTCGGCGATGGTTCCGGGGAACGCGGGGCCCGTGCTAGGGCGCTGGAGATGGGCGCCGGGCGTGCGGCCGTGATTCCGCAGAATCCAGTTGATGCGCCGCAAGTGAGAGTCTTCGAGCAGCATCTCGAAGTGCCACGGCGAAAACGCCGCCGATTCCACTTCGCGTTCAATGTAACGGGCCTGAAGCTCGGAAGGGTTGGCCGATATCTGCTCGGGATCCGTCGTGGCGAAAAAATAGAGGTCGCGCTCGCCCGCGGGCAACACGCGGGGGAAAACCCTGTTGAGCGTGTGATAGATGGTGGCGTTACGGTTCGCGATCGCCAGGCCGCGCAAATCCGCCGTGGAGGTCACGGCGAGCGCGAGCACCCCGCCCGGATTGAGCCGTTCCTTGGCCTCGCGGAAGAACTCCTCCGTGTAGAAGCGGTTCAGCACGGCGGTGGCGGGGTCGGGAACGTCAACGAGAATCATGTCATAGTTCCGCTCAGCCGTCTTCACGAACAGGCGTCCATCCGTGTGCAACAGCCGCACGCGCGGGTCGGCCAAGGTGTCGCGGGTGGTTTGGGGGAGGTACGGCCATGCGGCTTGGGTGAGAACCTCGTCCACTTCAATATAGTCAATGCGCTCCAGCGCATGCCGGTTCATCTCCCGGACAATCCCCCGCAGGCCGCCTCCGATCAGAAGCACGTCCTCCGGCTGCCTGTGCTGCGTTAGCGCGAAGTGCGCGAAGACCGCCGCGTCCTGCTCCTCGAATCCGGCATCCATCCCGCCGCCATCCGCCGTGGAAAAGACGAGATGCCCGCTCTGAAAGAAGCTGTACTGATCCCCATGGCGGACGGCGAATATGTTTCCATGCCGCGA